>JBBIPX010000205.1:0-2034 GCA_037442625.1 Desulfobacteraceae bacterium | reverse complement strand
AATCATTTACGGGCGATTGCCGAGAAAAACCGCGAAATTGTGGCGCACATTTATTATCAGTTCCGCTCCGGGAAAATGACCGAGAACGCCGCCAAGAATCTGGCCGCCGATATCCTTTTGAGCCAGAGAATCGGCATAACCGGCTATCTGTACTGCCTCGACAGCCATGGCGTACTGCGGGTTCACCCGAAGGAATCCCTCCGAAACGCCGATATCTCTTCATATGCGTTTGTTCAGGAACAGATCCGCCGCAAGGAGGGATATCTGGAATATGACTGGAAAAACCCCGACGATGACGAAATCCGGCCCAAGGCCCTTTACATGACGTATTTTGCACCATGGGACTGGATCATTTCCGCATCCTCATACCGGAAAGAGTTTTACACCCTGGTGAATGTGGATGATTTCCGGGACAGCATCCTCTCCCTGCGTTTTGGAAAAACCGGATACCCGTATGTCATGACCAGCAAGGGGGTTCTGATCGTACATCCCAAACTTGAGGGAACCGACATCCTGAATGCCACGGATGCGAAAGGCAGAAAATTCATTCAGGAAATCTGCCAGCGAAAGACCGGCAAAATCGTCTATCCCTGGCAGAATCCGGGTGAATCCGCTCCCCGGGAAAAACTCGTCATTTTCGATTATATCCCCGATCTGGACTGGATCGTGGCCTCGTCCAGCTACTACGACGAGTTTTACGCCCCGCTCTTTACGGTCAGAAGCTTCATTCTTGTGACGGCCGGGATTACGCTGGCACTGGTTCTGGCTCTGACCCTCTGGATCAGTGCCACCATCACCCGTCCCCTTCAAAAACTGATGCACCATTTCAACACCGCGGCAAGCGGGGATTTATCCGTGCGGGTTCCCGTGGATTCGATAGACGAAGTCGGGTTGCTGTCGACGTTTTTCAATCAATTCATGGCCAAGCTCGAGTCCTATAGCCGCCATATCGAACAGGAAGTCCAGGAGCGGCGGCAGGCGCAGTCGCAATTGCAGCGGTATCAGCAGCACCTGGAAGAACTGGTTCAGGAACGCACCGCGGAGCTGGTTTCCGCCAAGGAAATCGCGGAATCCGCATCCCTTTCCAAGAGCCAGTTTCTGGCAAACATGAGCCATGAAATCCGCACGCCCATGAATGCCATTATCGGCATGACCGGTCTGCTGCTGGATACGTCTTTGAGCCCGGATCAAAGCGAGTTTGCCGAGACCATCCGGTCGAGCAGCGACGCACTTCTGACCATCATCAACGACATTCTGGACTTTTCAAAAATCGAAGCCGGCAAGCTGGATCTCGAAAGCCGCCCCTTTGCCCTTCGCGATTGCATCGAGTCCGCCCTGGATATGGTGGCCGGTCGGGCGACGGAAAAAGGACTGGACCTGTCATATTTCATCGATGAGCAGACCCCGGTCTCCCTGATCGGGGATGTGATGCGGTTAAGGCAGGTTCTGGTAAACCTGCTCAACAATGCCGTCAAGTTTACCGAACAGGGGGAGGTGGTTCTGGAAGTACGCCGGGAAGAAATTCAGCCGGATACGCCGCAGCGACTCAGCCTTCACTTTTCGATCCGGGATACCGGTATCGGCATTCCCGCGGACAAGCTTGACCGCTTGTTTCTCTCGTTCAGTCAGTTGGATGCCTCCACCACACGAAAATACGGCGGCACCGGCCTGGGGCTGGCGATCAGCAAGCGGCTGGTGGAAATGATGGGCGGATCCATCCGGGTGGAAAGCCAGGGCATTGACGGCAAAGGATCCATTTTCCATTTTGCTTTATCTCTCCAGCCGGCGTCCATGCCGCTGCCCGTTTATCTTCAGGCCAATCAGCCGGACTTGATCGGCAGGCGGGTGCTCATTGTGGATGACAATGCCAGCAACCGGCGCATTCTGACGCTTCAGACCCGCGGCTGGGGAATGCAGCCCATGGTAGCCGCCTCCCCTGCCGAGGCGCTGGAGATGGTTCGCCGCGGAGACCCCTTTGATCTGGCAATACTGGATATGCAGATGCCCGAGATGGATGGCGTCATGCTGGCCATC
>JBBIPX010000204.1:1838-2592 GCA_037442625.1 Desulfobacteraceae bacterium | reverse complement strand
CCGCCTTGAATGGCGGCCCCGATGGCCACCACTTCGTCGGGGTTCACCCCCTTGTGAGGTTCCTTGTCAAAGATTTTTTTGACCCGTTCCTGAACCGCAGGCATCCGGGTCATGCCGCCGACCAGTACGACCTCCTGAATGTCGCTGGGGGTCATGCCGGCGTCTTTCAGCGCAAGCCGGCACGGGCCTTCAAGGTTGTCCAGAAGATCCGAAACCAGGGCTTCCAGTTTGGCCCGGGTGATCCGGATGTTCAAATGCTTGGGGCCATTGGCGTCGGCAGTGATAAACGGCAGATTGACATCGGTTTCCATGGAGGATGACAGCTCCATTTTGGCTTTTTCCGCCGCCTCTTTCAGGCGCTGAAGGGCCATTTTGTCGTTTCGGATGTCGATTCCCTGTTCTTTTTTGAATTCACTGGCCAGATATTCAATAAGCCGCAGATCAAAATCCTCGCCGCCGAGATGTGTGTCTCCGTTTGTAGATTTGACTTCAAATACGCCCTCGCCGATCTCCAGGATCGATATATCGAATGTGCCGCCTCCCAGGTCGAAAACCGCAATTTTTTCTTCTTTTTTCTTGTCCAGCCCGTATGCCAGGGATGCCGCCGTGGGCTCATTGATGATGCGAAGCACGTTCAGTCCGGCGATTTTACCTGCATCTTTTGTTGCTTGGCGCTGGCTGTCGTTAAAATAAGCCGGGACCGTAATGACCGCATCGGTAATGGACTCTCCCAGGTAATCCTCGGCGGTCTTCT
>JBBIPX010000204.1:0-1828 GCA_037442625.1 Desulfobacteraceae bacterium | reverse complement strand
GAAATCTCCGCCGGGCTCAGGGTCTTGTCCCTCACATTGATGCGGACGTCTCCGTTGCTGGCTTCTTCCAGTTTATAGGGAAGCACCTTGATGTCCCGCTGCACTTCCGGGGTCTGAAATTTGCGGCCGATCAGCCGTTTGACGGCAAAAACCGTATTTTGCGGATTGGTGATGGCCTGACGTTTGGCAATCTGCCCGACAAGACGTTCGCCGCTTTCAGAAATGGCCACAATCGAAGGGGTGGTGCGTCCGCCTTCGGCATTGGTCAATACTTTGGCTTCGCCGCCTTCCATGATGGCCACGCACGAGTTGGTGGTTCCTAAATCAATTCCAATAATTTTGCCCATGGGTAAATCCTCCTTGAATATATATCATAAAATCTTTGTCTGTATGTGTTGCAGCCGGAACGTTTGATGCTTCGGCTGCCGTATGGATCTCATTCTGTTTTTTCAGGTCCCTTGGAAACCACCACCATGGAAGGCCGCAGAAGCCTGTCATGAAGCAGATATCCTTTCTGAAATTCACGGATGATGGTATTCTCAGGGTGTGAATCCGATGGCTCCTGCATCATGGCCTGGTGAAAATTGGGGTCAAAGGGTTTGCCCACGGCTTCAATGACTTTAACTGAAAATTTTTCAAAAATCTTCAACAGGGTCTTCAGCGTCATTTCGACACCTTCAATAACGCATCCGACTTCGTTATTTTCGCTGCTTGTGGATTGAATGGCGCGTTCCAGATTATCCACGACGGTAAGCAGTTCCAGAAGCAGCAGTTCGTTGGCGTATTTTCTGAACTCATCGGCTTCCCTGAAAGATCGTTTTTTGAAATTTTCAAAATCCGCAGAGACTCTGAGCAATCGCTCATAATGCTGTCTGGATTCCTGCTCGGCCGTTTCACAACGGTTTTCCAATTCCTTGACAGGATCGGCGGCAACGGTTTGGATTTCAATCGGGTGTTCATCAGCAGGGGGCAGGAGGAGTTCTTCATCAGGAGATGATTTTTCAGTTTTTTTATGAGAGGATTGGGTTTTGCTCATGAGCCGGAAAGATCTCCTTCAATTCGTTGTAAAATTTAATTCCATAACTGCCTGTTGATGTTTCGGTTGTCAGAAAAATAATACTGCTACGACTGATGTCAAGGCCAACTCATTCAGAAAGCGTGGAATCGCGGACAAGCCTGGAAGCTTACATGCGGGTCGTTCTGAATTCTGACGCCAGAATTCAGTAAACCTTGGCCGTTACGACGAATAAACAACAAATCATCCGGCGGATTCAAGGTTTTTGGCGGCGAATTCCCAGTTGACAAGGTGATCCATGAAGGCCCGGATATAGTCGATCCGGCGATTCTGATAATCCAGATAATAGGCATGTTCCCAAACATCGATGGTCAAGATGGGGACGGCGCCCGTGGCAAGCGGTGTGTCGGCATTGGCGGTATGGACCACATTCAGCTTTTCGCCGTCTTTCACCAGCCAGGCCCAGCCGCTGCCGAACTGGGATACGGCGGATTCCGTAAATATTTTGGTAAAAGCATCAAAGCTGCCGAAAGATTTTTCGATGGCCGTCAGGACCTTGCCCTGGGGCTTTCCGCCGCCGTTCGGCTTCATGCTGAGCCAATAAAAATTGTGGTTGAAGAGCTGGGCGGCATTATTGTAGGTAGCAACAAGTTCTTTAACCCCGTATGATTTCAGAATGATATCCTTCAGCGGCAATTTTTCCAGGGGCGTTCCGGCAATCAGTTTTGCGGTGTTGGCTGCATACCCTTGATGGTGCTTACCGTAATGAAATTCTACAGTGCGGGCCGATATATAGGGCGAAAGAGCGTCCTG
>JBBIPX010000203.1:0-2700 GCA_037442625.1 Desulfobacteraceae bacterium | reverse complement strand
ATGGAGCCGGCGCGCGGACTCGAACCGCGGACCTGCTGATTACGAATCAGCTGCTCTACCAACTGAGCTACGCCGGCCAGGATTGTTTATTTGGAGTGGATACTGTGTTTATGCTTCAAAATCAAGAAAAAAATATTCTCCGCTCATTGATGGATTTAATTCCACATAGAAATCAGAATGTTGAATGCTCCGGGATTTCCGCCTCCCAGCAGGCGTATTTGTGTACGACCCTTTACCGGAGCCATCCCCTGCCGATGATTATCATAACACCTTCCGTCAGGCAGGCACAGCAACTGATGGAGGACATGCTTTTTTTTGCGGGCGAAACACAAATGCCCGTCCATTTTTTCCCGGCATCCGCAGCCGGCGCGTATAAATCGCTTTCCAGCCACAGTGAAGCTTCGACTCGGCGGATTGCCGCGTTGTACCAGCTCATTTACGCCACTTCCCCGCCCATCGTGATCGCACCCATTGAAGGCCTGCTGCAAAAGCTCATTCCCAAACAGGAGCTTTGCAATTTTTCAGAGCTTCTGATGGAAAATGAGGAAATCAGCCTGGATCATCTGGTGGAGAAAATGGTCTCCGGCGGCTACGTCCGGACGATGATCGTGGAAGAGCCGGGAGATTACTGCATCCGGGGCGGAATTCTGGATGTTTTCTCCCCGTTGTATCCGGATCCCCTTCGCATCGAGCTTTTCGGGGACAGCGTCGAATCCATCCGGTTTTTTTCCGCATCCAGCCAGCGCACGATCGGAAACATCCCGGAGGCCATTATCATTCCCGCACGGGAAGCCATCATCAAAATGGAGGCCATTGAATCGGTCATCGGCCGGATCCGGGAACAGGCATCGGTTCAGGAACTGCCGGTTACAGCCGTCCGGGACATGGTTGAGCGCATCAAAAAAGAAGGCGTATTTCCGGGAATTGAATTTTTGACGCCGCTGTTTTACCCCGCAATGGACAATCTCCTGGACTATGCGCCGCAAGACGCCTTGTTCGTGATGGTGGAGCCGGGGGAGCTTGAAAAATCCGCACTGGCCTTTCACGATAAAACCGTCCGGCAATACATGGCATCGCGGAAAACCGGGACGCTCTGCGTGGCGCCCGAGGCATTGCATGAATCCTGGGATTCGGCCCATCCCGCGATTCTCGAGCGCTGCCCGCTGATCATCCGGCAAATCTTGCTGACTTTGCAGGCCGGCACGCCGCAGCCGTTTCATTCCGCCGCTTTTTCGGTTGAAAACAATGCGGATATTCAGGAGCAGCTTGCCGCGCAGCGTGACGCCGAACTGCTCCTGCTGCCGCTTGCCACGTGGATCAATGAAAAAATAGAGACAAATTATACGACCCTGATTGTCTGCGGCACCCGGTCCCAGGCCGAGAGGCTCCAGGCCCTGCTGCAGCCCTACGGAATTCAACTGAAATTTACAGCCGGCATTCCGGACCTGCCCCGGGGCAAAGGCCGGGTATATGCCTGCATCGGGCACATTTCATCCGGATTTGTGTGGCCGGATGAAGCCCTTGCCGTTATTTCCGAAGATGAGATATTTGGCCGCAAACATCACAGAAAGCGCCTTCCCGCCGCAAGAATACACACCGAGCAGCTCATCTTCGGGGAGCTCAAACGCGGAGATCTGGTGGTTCACAGCGATCACGGCATCGGCCAGTATGAAGGGCTCATGAAGCTGATTGTGGACGGCGCCACCAACGATTTTCTGCTCATCACCTACCGGGATGCGGACAAGCTCTATCTGCCGGTGGTCCGCATGAACATGATCCAGAAATACCTGGGCGTGGAAGGGGTGGCGCCGGTCCTGGACAAGATGGGTGGAAAATCCTGGGACCGGATCAAAAAACAGGTCAAGCAGTCTGTCGAGAAAATCGCCGGCGAACTCCTCAAGCTTTATGCCGGCCGGAAAGTGACCGCAGGCATTTCATTTCAGGGCATAGACAGTTATTTCCAGGATTTTGAAGCCAGTTTTTCCTATGAGGAAACCCCGGATCAGCTTCAGGCCATCGAGGACGTGCTCCAGGACATGCAGTCCCCCGCTCCGATGGACAGGCTCGTCTGCGGGGATGTGGGTTACGGCAAGACGGAAGTTGCCCTTCGCGCCTCCTTTCTGGCTGTCAACAACAGCAAGCAGGTCGCTGTGCTGGTTCCAACGACGGTGCTTGCGGAACAGCATTTTGAAACGTTTTCCGCGCGCTTTCACCGGTACCCGGTCCGGGTGGCGTGCCTGAGCCGCTTTAGAAGCGCCAGGGAGCAAAAAGGCATTATCGAATCGCTCAAGACCGGAGCCGTAGATATCGTGATCGGCACCCATCGCCTGCTCCAGAAGGATATCGGATTCAAGGATCTCGGGCTGATCGTTCTGGACGAGGAACAGCGCTTCGGGGTCAAGCACAAGGAAAAGCTTAAAAAAATCAGGCAAAATGTGGATGTGCTGGCCCTGACGGCCACCCCGATTCCCCGGACCCTTCACATGTCCATGATGGGGGTTCGGGATATCAGCATCATCTCCACCCCGCCGGAGCATCGCCAGCCCATCGCTACCTTTATTTCCGAGTTCGACGACACCGTTGTCACCGAAGCCATCCGCAAAGAGCTGGAACGAAACGGCCAGATCTATTTTGTTCACAACAACATTCACACCATCTGGTCCATGGCGGACCACCTGAAAAAACTGGTCCCGGAAGTGC
>JBBIPX010000202.1:0-2779 GCA_037442625.1 Desulfobacteraceae bacterium | reverse complement strand
GAAAAGATCATTTTCCGGCCCGTTCCGTTTTCAAACTTCAGGAAATTCAGCAAAAAGTCAATTTGATTCAAAGCGGAAACAGCGTTCTGGATCTGGGCTGCGCGCCGGGCTCCTGGCTGATGCTGGCAGCCACCCTCACGGGGCCTTCCGGAAGCGTTGTCGGCATCGACATCAAACCCGTGACCGTCACGCTGCCTTCCCATGTGCGGGTGTTCATCGCCGATATGCTGGCCCTGCCCGATGCGCTGTCGGATGCCATCGGCCGGGAATTTCAGGTGGTCATCAGCGACATGGCGCCTTCAACAACCGGCAACAAGTCCGTTGACGCGGCCAGATCCGTTGACCTTTGCCGGGCGGCGCTTTCCACCGCACAAAACAGACTCTTGCCCGGAGGGGCTTTTGTCTGTAAAATATTCCAGGGCGAGGACTCCGAGGCATTCACCCGGCGGGTTCAGTCCCTGTTTCACAAGCATCGTATTTTCAAACCCCGGAGCAGCCGAAAGGCCAGCCGGGAGATTTACATCATCGGACTTAACAAACGATAAATACGGATAACAGACGGCCGATGGCGGATGACGGATGATTTTTTCCGTCATCCGTCATCTGTCCTTAAGGAGGCTTTTCATGTCAGGTCACAATAAATGGTCAACCATCAAACACAAAAAAGGCGCCGCCGACGCCAAAAGAGGCAAAATATTCACCAAGCTGATCAAGGAAATCACCATTGCCGCCCGGATGGGCGGCGGAGATATCGCTGCAAATCCCAGGCTGCGAACCGCGGTTCTGGATGCAAAAAGTGAAAACATGCCCAAGGACAATATCGATCGGGCCATTAAAAAAGGCACGGGCGAGCTGGAAGGCGTCAATTACGAGGAAAGCACATATGAAGGCTATGGCCCGGGGGGAGCTGCCGTCATCGTGGAATCGCTGACGGACAATAAAAACCGGGCTGTGGCTGAAATCCGTCATATCTTCAACAAGTGCGGCGGGAATTTAGGCGAAAACGGGTGCGTGGCCTGGATGTTCAGCAAAAAAGGGTATTTCAGCGTCGATCTTGCGGCCGCCACAGAAGACAGGCTGATGGAAATCGCTCTTGAAGCCGGCGCCGAAGATGTCCGGGAAGACAAGGACGGATTTGAGGTCATCACGGCGCCCGCCGATTTCGAATCGGTCCGCCAGGCCCTGGAAAATGCCGCCATCGCCTTCAGTGATGCGGAAGTCACCCTGCTGCCCCAGAACACCTTGAACCTGGAAGGAAAGGAGGCCGAGCAGATGATCCGCCTGATGGATACTCTGGAAGACTGCGACGATGTCCAGAAGGTTCACACCAATGCGGACATATCGGATGAGGTCATGAGCCGGCTGTAAAAAAATACGGGGAGTTCGAGCTTATCCCGCAATGCCAATCATCCGACGAACCGATTCAAGCGCGGGAACGCGAATCGATTCCGGCACCTTCACCCGGCCTTCAAGGGTTTCCAGGCTTCTGATGACATCCTCCAGACGAATTTTCTTCATGTCCGGACAGATCATGTCCTGCGATACCGGATGGAACGCTTTGTCCGGGCAGGCTTTTTGCAGCGCATGGATCAGCCCGACTTCCGTTCCAACGATAAAGGAACGATGCGATGACGTTTTGGCAAAGCGGATCATCCCGGAAGTGCTGAGCACGGTATCGGCCGAGTCCAGAATAATTTTCCGGCATTCGGGGTGGGCCATGAAAAGCGCACCGGGATGCGCTTTTCTGGCTTTTTCCACCGCATCTATCGTCAGGTGGTCATGAATCGGACAGTATCCGTCCCAGGCGTGGATTGTTTTCGGGGTTTTCGAAGCCGCGTAAGCGGCCAGGTTGCGGTCGGGCGTCATCAGGATTTCCGGCGCATCCAGACTGTTCACCACATTCACGACATTGGCGGAAGTGCAGCAGACGGTCGAGATGGCCTTCACCGATGCCGGAGAGTTGACATAGGTAACGACCGGCATGGGCCCCAGCTCCGCCAGTTTTGCCGAAAGCGCCTCCGGAGTAATCATATCGGCCATGGGGCAGCCGGCATTTCGGCTGGGAAGAAGCACAATTTTTTCAGGGGATAAAATGGATGCGGTCTCCGCCATGAAATGAACCCCGCAAAACACAATGATTGCCGCATCGGTTTCAGAGGCTTTTATGCTCAGCTCCAGGGAATCCCCGCACAGATCGGCCACATCCTGGATTTCGGGAGGCTGATAATTATGGGCCAGCAGAACGGCCCGTTTTTCCTTCAGAAGTCTTCGAATCGTTTCCTTCACCATTTTTTCCCTTTTTACTTGTCCATCCTGACCACTTCGGCGCCTTGAGGGATCGTGAACCTGAACTGGGAATCATCCGGATGCTGCTCCATTTGGATATCACTCAGCTCGATTCGGGTTTCATCTTCATACGAATTGTAGGTGACCACTTCGGAAATATCGAATGTATCGCCTGAAACCACCAGAAGCACCGATGACAGGTCATAGGATTTGTCCATGGGAATCAGCTTTAACACATAATCCTGGTTGGCGTTCTTCTTCTCGAGCGTTACATGAAATGATTTGCGAAGCGACTGGATGTTGGAAAGAAAGCTGGCCCCCTTGCCGTCTCCGAAAAAAGAAGGCGCGCTGCCGATGGTCACCTGATTGTCCGCCGGCCGGTAAATCCAGAGATTTTTGCCGTCCGTGACGATCACCTGTTTGTCGGGCTTTTCATAAGCCCAGTGCATCATGCCGGGCCTTTTAACCACCATCGTGCCGGAAGCGGTTTCCG
>JBBIPX010000201.1:0-2799 GCA_037442625.1 Desulfobacteraceae bacterium | reverse complement strand
TTTCCGGAGACTGATCCCAGGCCGAGCGGTTACGCTGAACCTGTTTTCGGACATCGCGGACCGCATCCTCTCCGCCGCGTTTTTCATATTTGTTCACGGCCACGATATCCGCGAAATCGAGCATGTCGATTTTTTCAAGCTGGGAGGCGGCGCCGAACTCGCTGGTCATGACATACATGGACAGATCCACGATATCGGTAATGAGCGAGTCGCCTTGTCCGATGCCCGCGGTTTCGGCGATGATCAGATCAAAGCCTGCGGCCTTCAGCGCCTGGATGGTTTCCCCAAGGGTGTCCGGAATTTCGGTGTTGGACTGTCGGGTGGCAAGAGAGCGCATGTATACGCGGGGGCTGCCGATGGCATTCATGCGGATCCGGTCGCCCAGAAGCGCTCCTCCGGTTTTTCTCCGGGAAGGATCGCAACTGACGATCGCCACATGCAGCTCGGGCATGTCGTGCAGCAGGCGCAGAATCAGTTCATCGGTCAGGGAGGATTTTCCGGCCCCGCCGGTCCCGGTGATGCCAAGAACCGGTATGGTTTTGCCGGATGCCTTGTCTTTAAGCTTTGCCATCAGCTCCGGAAGGTGGCTGAGGTGATGGTATTTGGTCTGCTCGACGGTGGTGATCAGACCTGCCACGCGCAGTTTGTTTTGGGGGGAAAGTATCTCCAGATCCGGGATATGGCCATCGATTGTTGAAAAATCCATGGTTTCAACCATGTGATTGATGATGCCCTGAAGCCCCAAGCGGGCGCCGTCTTCGGGAGAATAGATCTTGGCAACGCCGTAAGCTTCGAGCTCCCGGATTTCATCCGGAACAATCACACCGCCGCCACCCCCGAAAATCTTGATACCGGAAGCCCCATTTTCTTTTAACAGATCCACCATGTACTTGAAAAACTCCACATGGCCGCCCTGATAACTGGATACGGCGATGCCCTGGGCGTCTTCTTCAATGGCGGCGTCGACGATTTCCTGCACGGAGCGGTTATGTCCGAGGTGAATGACCTCAACGCCGGTGTCCTGCAGAATCCGTCGCATGATGTTGATGGAAGCATCATGACCGTCAAAAAGAGAGGTGGCTGTAACCACCCGGACATTATGTTTTGGCTGGTAGCCTTGAATCGCGATACTCACGCTTCCTCCTTTGGCGGGGCTGTGCCGTTGAAGGCATCTTTCCCCAAGATCAGTCGGGTTTGAATGTTGATGTAATCTTCGATATTGTAATGACGGGCCAGAAACCACCTGCGGAATGTCCACATGTGACCCAGCACCGTGATATTGTGCGCGGCCAGTTCGATATGCTTCTCGTCCATGAACGGCAGGTCCCCGGATGCGGACAGATTCGCAAGGACATTGACAAAAAGACCGGTGATTTGAACCTCGTTTTCCAGCACGCGCTTTCGCCACTGGGACGGCAGCGACTGGGTTTCCTGATAGATGAGCAGAATGTGGTCGTTCATGCGATGGCAGACCAGAAAATATTCCCGGATGGCTTCCGCAAGTCCTTTTATGCCCTCGTCGGCCCGGGACAGTGCCTGGGTGACGTGCTGGGCCATTTCTTCGTGGATGGCGTCGCAGACCAGGTAGAGAATATCTTCCTTGGACTTGATGTATTCATAAAGAGAGCCGATGGAAAAGCCCGCTGCGCCGGCGATCTGCCGGGTCGTGGTTTTGTGGAATCCTTTTTCGATGAACAGTTCGACGGCCGCATCGACAATCTGCCGCCGCCGGCGTTCCACCAGATCCGGATTCTTGATCAGTGTAACGACATCTCTGGTTCTTCGGGGTGAATGCTCCATAATGATCCCGCTTTGGGTGTTTTTTATGATATGAACGAGCGCTCAGTCAAATTACCCTATCATGTCGATTTTGAATTTGTCAAGTGTTTATCAAAAAGCGTCCAGAACTTGGGACGGTGCGGCCCGGCTCCCCTGATCCTGTCCTTGAGTTGTTGATCCGCCTGGTGTATGCTGGATAGAAATTACCAAGCAAAACCCGAGGGTAATGTTCATGGAAGATCATGAAATTCTGACAGTGCTCAAGAGGACGGATCCTTTTGAGATTCTGGAAGCGGATGTTTTAAAACAGCTTTCAAAAAAAACGGGCGTCAAGGCCTACGCCCCCGATTCCTATGTATTCCGGCAGGGTGAGCAGAGCCTGGATCGGCTATTTATCATTGCATCGGGTCTGGTTGAAATCACCGTGACCAATGACCGGGGGCTCGAATCGGTGGTGGGCTTTCGCAGGACCTACGATTTTCTGGGTGAGACCGTTATCCTGTCCCGGCAGCGGTATCCTGGATCCGCGCGGGCCAAGGAAGGTCTGGTCTGTCTGGTCATCACGCGGAAACAGTTTGAAAAACTCATTTACAACCATCCGGAATTCTCCAGTTTTTTCAATGCGCTGCTGGCCGAGCGGATGCGGTTGCTCTACGAGGAAATCGTTGCACAGAAATCGTATGAAGCATACAGCAGCGCGGAATCCCCCCTGTTCGGCAAACGGGTCAGCGAAATCATGTCCTACCCTGTCGTTACCTGCGCGATGTCGGATCCGATCTCGGCGATCTCCAGGATCATGTCGGAAAAAGATATCAGCGCGGTGATTGCGCTGGATAATGGACAACATCCCCGGGGCATCATCACCGAAAGCAGCCTGGTCAAGCATTTGATCGCGCAGCAGCTTTATCCGATTTCAACCTGCAAGGTTGAGCAGATCGTCAACTGCCATCTGGTGGCCGTAGGGCCGGAATGCTTTATCGGTCAGGCCCTGGTTTCCATGATTCGCAACAAGACCCGGTA
>JBBIPX010000200.1:0-2825 GCA_037442625.1 Desulfobacteraceae bacterium | reverse complement strand
CCATATCGTGGAATCGGCCATGCAGAAGCGGGGCGTCACCGGAATCCCCTTTTTCAATCCGGGGGCAACCTCCATTCCCGGGCTGTTTCTGGCCAATCCTTCGGGGATTGCGGTTTCCGATCGCATCAAGGGAACCGCGGCCGCCATGCTGGCGGCCGCAGCCATGCCCAGAAGCCCCCGGCAGAACAAGGGCTATACGGTATCCGTGGATGACGCCCTTTGCCGGGGCTGCGGCCGGTGCATCGGCGTCTGCCCCTACCAGGCCGTAAGCTTTCGGCCAAATGCCGTCGGCGGCTGGTATGCGCTCGTGGACGAGGCCCTTTGCAAGGGCTGCGGCAACTGCATCGCCGTCTGCCCCTCCAATGCCGCGGACAGCCCGTACCGGGACCGGAAATACCTCAACCAGATGATCGCGGAATTGCTGCTGTGAGCATGGCAATTCATCGCGGTTTATAAGTTAACGGGCAGTATCCGGATGCTGCCGTGAAAACGAGACGGTAATGGACAAACTTAAAATCATCTTGTTTATCTGCAACTGGGGCCCGCACGCCGCCTATCAGACGCTTCTGGACAGCGGCGCCGATCTTCCCGCGGAAGTCAGCATGATCCGTATCCCCTGTACCGGCAGCATGAGCAAATCGCTTCTCTTCAAGGCGTTTGAACTGGGTGCGGACGGGGTTGCCCTGGTCGGTTGCGAACCCGGGTCCTGCCGCTACGGCAGCGGAACGGACGTGGCCGAACGAAACGTGGAAGACACGCGCGGCATTCTGGATTTGCTGGGCCTTGGCGGAGACCGGTTGCGTCCGGCCATGTTCCTGCCGGAGGAATCGGATGCGCTTCTGGCGTTCCTGAAGGACTTTCATCAGGTCATTCAAACCATGGGAAAAAGTCCGGTAACGGTGTTTCCGCGGGAAGCGGCAACACCCGTCGGAAAGCAAGCCGCGGCAAGGATCATGGATAAACACGATATCTTCGCCTGTCAGGACTGCGGGAAATGTTCGTCGGCGTGTCCCGTGACGCTTTCCGGAAAGCCCTTTTCACCCAGAGCCATGGCAAATGCCATTATCGCCGGAAATTCCGAATCGCCCGCAGTGGTCAAGGATGTCTGGTCCTGCCTGACCTGCGGACTCTGTCACGATCGCTGTCCGTCAGCCGTGGATTTTCCGGAATTCATCCGGGACATGCGCCAGATTCAAAAAGATGCCGGGCATGAAGGGTGTGAAGCCCATGAAGGGTTTTTTCAGTCTTTCATGCGCACCATGACATCGCCGGAGCTTCACATGCGTCACTGGAAGTGGCTACCGGACGATATTCGGACCGATTCCGCCGGCAAAATTCTTTTTTTCGGCGGCTGCGCGCCGTATTTTGACACCTATTTCAAGGCGCATCTGGGCATCCGGACCCGGGATATACTGATCGACGGCCTGCGCCTACTGAATTTCTTCGATATTCACCCCGCGCTGCTGTCCGGTGAAAGATGCTGCGGACACGATTTGCTCTGGTCCGGCGACCGCGAGAATTTTCTGAGGCTTGCGCGGCTGAATGTGGCGGCCATCGAGGAAAAAGGAATCGAGGAAGTGGTCACGGCCTGCCCCGAATGCTACTGGACCCTTGCCCGCGACTATCCGGATCAGGGAATTGCCGTCAACTTCAAGGTGACCCACCTCTTTGATCTTGCGGAAAGGGAAATCGGCAAGGGCGCCGTCGGCTTTGAAAAACTGGATCGCTCCCTGACATTTCAGGATCCCTGCCGCCTGAGCCGGCTCGAAGGCAGGCCGGATCTGCCCCGCAAATTAATCGATCGCCTGAAGCCTTTGGACTTCATAGAAATGCCGGATCGGGGCGCTTCGGCGCTATGCTGCGGCAACTGTGCGTGGACCGGCTGCGACAGCTTCACCAAAGCGCTTCAGGTCAAGCGCCTGCGCCAGGCCAAGGCAACCGGAAGCAATCTTCTGGTCACGGCCTGCCCAAAATGCCAGATCCATCTGCGCTGCGCCATGGAGGATCCGTTTGTCGGCAATGAGATCGAAATGGAAATGATGGACCTGACCAGTATTCTGGCCAGAACCATCCGGTGGGAATAACGACCGGGAATTTGGGAAGAGATCAGGACAAGTAGTGAAACAAAACGGTTTCGCTTTTTTGGATATAAACTGCCATCTGAACTTATGAGAAAATGATCATGGAAAAATTGAATAACCCGACAGCCCCGCCCCGCATCGGCGTTTACGTCTGCAATTGCGGCACCAATATCGCCAAGACCGTCGATTGCGAAAAAGTGGCCGGCATGGCGGCCGGCATGGCGGACGTGCGGATCGCCAGAAGCATTCCCTATGCCTGTTCCGAACCCGGGCAGCAAAGCATCCGGGAAGATATCCTGGAACAGAGCCTGGACCGGGTGGTGGTGGCTTCCTGTTCGCCGAGGCTGCATGAGCCAACCTTTCGCCAGATGGTTCAGGACGCGGGCCTGAATCCCTATGTCCTTGAAATGGCCAATTTAAGGGAGCACTGTAGCTGGGTCCATATGGGCCGGCCCGAGGCCGCTACGGAAAAGGCCATGGACTTGACGCGAATGGCCGTCTCAAGGGTTCGCACCCACAAGGCGCTGGCGCCGGAAAAACTGCCCCTTGTAAAAAAGACCCTGGTCATCGGGGGCGGCGTGGCCGGGATTCAAGCGGCGCTGGATCTTGCGGACAACGGGTACGACGTTGTTCTGGTGGAAAAAAAACCCTCCATCGGCGGGGTCATGGCCACCCTGGACAAGACATTTCCCACCATGGACTGCTCCATCTGAATCCTGGGGCCGAAAATGACGGATGTCGGTC
>JBBIPX010000199.1:0-3033 GCA_037442625.1 Desulfobacteraceae bacterium | reverse complement strand
TTCTGGCGTAAAGCCGGAAATTGAGGGCTGCCTTCAAGCCGGCAAGGCCGGGCTGGTTGGAAAGATTCAGGAAATGCTTGATGGATTTGGCTTCAAACGGGGAAAAATGCGCCCAGCAACTGTCGTTGCAGCGCTTGGCGTCATTCATGCCACTTTCAAATTCAACAGCCTGGAACCAGACGCCGTCGTTGGCCAGCCAGTTTATTGCCACGCTGTCCAGCAGGGTCAACAGTGATTCCTGCGACATATTCAGAAGCGGCGCGGGAATATTATCCTTCATCTCAAAACCCAGCACCTTGCCCAGCCGATTCATTTGGATGCCGTAGCTGCGGTCAAAGGCGGTTTTCAAAGTGTCGAGCGCTTTCTCCATGCCCATCTGGTGGCGGACTTCCGTAAACCATAGGGCATAGTGAATGATAATCCGGTGAAACTGGTCGATAACCAGTTTTGCGGTGGCTTCATGATCCAGATCTTCGATTCGGGTGACAGGGAGCATGGACAAAATCCTTTGGGTTGGGGGGTTAATGAAAAATGTTCAAAAGGCTCAAAATCCGTTTTTCATATGCCATGGGATCCGTCCAAAAACAACAGAAAACCGTGGATTTCGTTAACTCTTCAATAAAAAAGAAGGGTCGGGGTGTGATCACCGGAAGCTCCCTGGCAACGCTCTTCCATGATTTACGGTTCGTGGCGTAGGGATTGCTCCCTGCTATCCATGACAAGAAACAATGGCAGCGGTATGATGGCGAAACCCTCGTGGATGGCCAGGGTATCCTTTGACACGACGAGTCCTCGCTTGAAGCCAAGCTTCTTCATCATCGCGCAATCCGACAGACCGGCTCCCTGCTGGTACTTGACCTCAACCGGAAACAGTCCTGCACGCTCCAGAACGATAAAATCGACTTCTCCGCCATTTTTCCAGAAGTATACCCGGGAGTTGAGCCAGTCATGCCGGTCGAAGCGGCGAAACAGTTCGTTTGCCGTCATCTGTTCGGCAAGGGGCCCTTTTATTTCCCCCTTTGCCAGCAGCCCGGAAATGGTGTCGTTGTATGTCAGCCAGTTCTCCACCCATCCCCGCATGGCCCAGTGTATAAAATGGTCGAGGAAGTAATTCTTCTTCAGCTTTTTAATCCTTGGGACGCCGGTATTCAGGTCGATCTGGAAGAGCGTCTTCAGGACAAAGGCATCTTCCAGCACCTGCATATACTCCGCAACGCTCTTGTGGGTGGCCACATCGATCTTTTTTGCAATCGTCTCCCAGCCAAAGGCGGAAACAGAGATGCGGAGCAGCTCGCGGACAATCTGCCTGGCGGTTCGTTCGCTCTTGCCGGAACGGGAGATATCGCCGCGCACCCACTGCTGGTAACATTCCCAAGTGGCGTAAGGAATTTCGCCGGAATCGTGATAATCATTAATTGCACTTGCATATCCGCCTGTCAGCAGATAACGCTCCAGATGAATATTCAGTTCACCGAGCAGCGGCAGCAGTGAGCGAAGTTGCTTCATCCCCTCATTGGATATGTCCGTCAGAGGGATGTCGTTTGCGCATTTCTGTGCTATCGGCGGATCAACCATCCGGAGGTATTCCCGGAATCCCATTGGCAGAAGCACCTTGTCGGGATGGGCGATTGCGCCCCGCCGCCCCGGCAGCTTCTCCGCACCTTGCCGCAGATCCGACGCGCTTGATCCGGTGAGGACAACGACAGCACGTTCAAGAAGCCCCTGATCGGCATAGTGCTTGATGGTGCGCTGCCACTCCTTGATAACGGTTATCTCGTCGATGAAAATGTAAAGAGGGTGATCCATCAGCCCCAGCAGCCGCAGATGATCGAAATAAGCTTCCAGCAGACCGGCCAGCTCCTGTCGGGTGTCGATATTGTCGCAACTGTAGTACATCACCTGCTCTTTGGCGATGTCGGCACGCAGCAACAGGTCGCGGATAATGAGCTTGACCGCCGTTGTCTTGCCGATTTGGCGAGGGCCCCGCAGCGTGTGGATACCGGGGATGTCCAGGTCGAATTCGTCTTGAAGCTCCGGACGAAACCGTAAAGGGCGGCGCTCCAGCTCACGCAGCTTGGGGTCGTGGCTGATAAGGTTTTTGTCTTTCCACCAGGGGTTCTGATTCAGGATGAGTTCAATCATGATATTCGTATTCCTGTATATTATTAATATTAGATATTACAAATATCATATTCCAAGAATCATGCAAAGAAAAATCTCTGACACCGCTTTATCTCTATTTGCTTCCCTCTCTTTTTTCTATAAATGTCACGAACCATTTTCCCTCATGCATTCCGGTTGCCAGGGCTTTCCTATAGCTGCACCCGGAACAGAACCTGCGTTTTGGAAGAAACACCCGTCATTTTCGGCGTTCGCCGGAATGACGGGTGTTTTTTTTATATGAAACACCTTTTCGGAAGGACTGGCGGCCCCTGCCAGTCGGCGGGCAGTTTCTGATCCGGGGTTTCCCCGAGCTTGGCTTTGATTTTCTTCAAACCGGCTCTTGCGTACTTCATGTGCCCTTCCTTCAATGTCCGGCCATTGATGACGGCTTCGGAGCGGAGCCTACGGCCGATGGTTTTCTCCATCTGTTTGCCCAGCCACAGGATTCTGTTCACGTCATAACCGTGTTCAATCCCCATTTCATCGATCTGAACCAGGGTGTCTTCCAGACAAACCAGGCCGACGTAACGCGGATCGTCATAATAGTATTCGCCGGTTCCCCGGGTCGGGCAGTCATCCAGGAAATTGGCGGGTTGTCCGCCCATGCCGCCCATCGTGGCCTCAAAATGGGTAATGCCTGCCTGAAGCGCCGCCAGAATCGATGCGGACGCCATGCGCTTGGTTTCGTGGAAATGCGCGATGTGAAGCGCCGGGTTGGGGATTTCATCCAGAATCATGGAATAATAGCGGTAAACATTTGCAGCCGATGCGCTTCCGTCGTGATCCGCATGCTCCACGTCGTGCGCGCCGATCGCAAGCCATCGCTTGGTGAACTCGACCGCATCCTTTAAATCCGTGGCCCCGCCGATG
>JBBIPX010000198.1:0-3219 GCA_037442625.1 Desulfobacteraceae bacterium | reverse complement strand
TCGCGCTCCAGATTTCTCAGGCCGGCCTCCCGGGTGTAGCCGGAGATAATGTGCCGGATCGCCCCTCTGGAAAAAACGACCTGATCGGCCTTCAGGCCGTGGGCTTTTCGCTGCCGGGGGATCAGATAGCGGTTCGCGATCTTGATTTTATCATCTTCCGTGTAACCCAGCAGGTTGATGACTTCCATCCGGTCCCGCAGGGCCGGCGGGATGGTATCCAGCACATTGGCCGTGGTAATGAACATGACCTTGGACAGATCGAAGGGCACATCCAGGTAATGGTCCGAAAAGCTGAAGTTCTGCTCCGGATCCAGCACTTCCAGCAGCGCAGCAGAAGGATCGCCCCGGAAATCGCTGCCGACCTTATCGATTTCATCCAGCATGAAAACGGGATTGTTCGAGCCCGCCCTGCGGATTCCCTGGATAATCCGGCCGGGAAGCGCCCCCACATACGTGCGGCGATGCCCGCGGATCTCGGCCTCATCCCGCACGCCCCCCAGGGAGATGCGGTGAAACTTTCTGCCCAGTGCCCTGGCAATGGAGTTGCCAAGGGACGTCTTGCCGGTTCCCGGAGGACCGGCAAAGCACAAAATCGGGCCCTTGGAATCGGGTTTCAGTTTTCTGACCGCCAGGTATTCGATGATACGGGTTTTGGCCTTGTCCAGGCCGAAATGGTCTTCATCCAGAACCTTTCTGGCTTTTTTGATGTCGAGGTTGTCCTCGGTGCTGTCATGCCAGGGAAGGGAGGTCAGCCAGTCCAGATAAGTGGATGCCACGGTATACTCCGCAGAAGAGGGGTGCATTCGGGAAAGGCGGCTCAGCTCCCGCTCCGCCTCTTTGGCGGCCTCTTCGGGCAGGTTTTTTTCCGCGATTTTTTTTCGGTAATCATCCACCTCCACCGAGGAGTCGTCTTTTTCACCCAGCTCCTCGCGGATCGCCTTCAACTGCTGACGCAGGTAGTATTCGCGCTGGCTCTTGTCAATGTCCCCCTTCACCTGGCTCTGGATCTTGTTGCCGAGTTCCAGAATCTCCAGCTGATGGTTGGCGATTCGCGTGACTTCTTTAAGCCGTTCATTGATATCGATCAACTCCAGGATTTTTTGTTTTTCATCCGGCGTGGAATTGATGGTTGAGGCGATCATGTCGGCCAGCGTGCCCGGATCCTGAATGGACTTGGCCATTGACCCGATTTCGGGCGGCAGGCCCGGAGAAAGCTCGGCAATCCGGGCGAACAGGTTGACGATATTGGCCATCAGGGCCTCGGTTTCCGTGTCCATGGTTTCCTTTTCGGGAATCATCTCGATCCTGGCCTGAAGATAGGGCTTGCTGTCCATGAACTCGAGGATCTTGAACCGGCTCAGCCCCTGAACCAGGAGTTGGGCGCGATTATCTTGGGTTTTGGCCATTTTCAGAATCAAGGCACTGGTGCCGACCTTATACAGGTCTTCTTCCGGGCTGGCGCTTTCCTTGGCGATTTTTTTAGACACCACCAGCCCGATGAGGAGATCACTGGCCATCGCCTCATCAACCAGCTTCACCGATTCCCCCTGCATCACGACAAGGGGCAATACCATTTTGGGAAAGAGGGCAGCATCAAAAAGCGGCAGGATGGGAAGAAGCTCCAATTTTTTTTCCGCAATGGGTTCCGTGGGTGGTTGCTGTTCTGGCATGGTTACCTCCAAAGGAAGATCTGATTAAAAGACTGAATAAATTCGATGCGGCTCAAAGGCCGCCGGTTGACTTTTCAATACTGCTTTATGCCGCGCAAAAGAATGCCGGATTGAAATCATTCATCGGATATGCGTATCTTGTGAACGATATTCACCGGCAGCTTGGCCAGCCGGATCTGAAGAAAGCCGTTCAAATAGGATGCACTGACGACTTCCGGATCAATGGGCGAGGGCAGAAAGAGCATCCGCTCAAAACACCCGTACTGGATTTCGGCAAGCCGGTAAGTGGCGTTTTCATCACGGGTCATTTCCGTCCGTTTCCCCCGGATCCGAACCGCCTTGCTGTTGATTTCCACTTCGAGATCTTCTTTATCGACTCCGGCAATTTCGGCCCGGATGACGACTTCTTCATGCGTTTCATAAATGTCCATCTGGGGATTCCAGGCGCGATCGCACAGGGTAAAAACAGGCTTGATCGATCGGAACATGTCCTCTATGGATTTTTCAAAACTGGAGCTTACCGCGTCAAAATCACTTCCAAATTTAATTTTGATATATTCCATTTTCGGCTCCTGCAGTGTCAGTTCGGTTAACTTTCTGAACAATATCCTTCAATGAATTGAAATCTAACACTGAAACAGGCGTTTGTAAAGACAGGTTTTTATTGACAGGCGGCATTCATTTTCCTATAGCTTTCAAAAAAGAAGCGGTTCTTGAAAGGGGGAGACCCGATATGAAGCTGACCGATATTTATCCCATTGAGAAATGGACGGCGTTTGAAAAAAATATTCATGAAAAATCCGGGCTGGATGCCAATGTTTTCAATCCGGACGGCATCCGCATCACCGAATATAAAGAATGGGTCAACCGGTTGTGCCCGGCGATCAAGGCCATCGACAAGGGGCAGAGCTATATCTGCGCAGTGGCCCATATGAACATCGCCGCCCAGGCCATGCAAACCCGGATGCCGGCCATCGAGGAATGCGATGCGGGCCTGATCAAACTGGTGGTTCCCATCTTCATCGGGGACGAATTTTTGGGAGCGGTCGGCGCATGCGGGCTGCTGGCCGAAGACGGGGAAGTGGATGTTTTCCTGGTCAACAAGACCACCGACATGAGCGAGGAAGTCATTCAAAATCTTTCCGAAGGCATCGGCGCCATTTCCCGGCAGCAGGCCGAAGCACTGGCCGAGTATATTCAGCAGGAACTTCACGACATGCTTTCGCCATCCGGCCGAGGAGACCAAAAGTGATTCCAGCCACAAAACAGATAATGGTTATCGGCGGCGGCATTGCAGGGCTGAGTGCCGCCGTTGACCTGGCAAGATTGGGCGTTGCCGTGGTGCTGGTTGAGAATTCGGGACAGCTGGGCGGTCATGCCGCCCAGCTGTCCTGCATGGCAGCCGAACGCTGCGTTGCCTGCGGCGCCTGTTTGGTTGAAGAAAAGATCCGGCAGGCAACCGCTGATCCCAACATCCAGATTCATCTGAATACCCTTGTGGAAAAAATCGACCGGCAGAAGCGATTCGAGGTCGCCCTGGTCCGGGACC
>JBBIPX010000197.1:0-3295 GCA_037442625.1 Desulfobacteraceae bacterium | reverse complement strand
GCCTTATTTTGAAAAAGTATTCATGGGACATCAGATTTCCGGCAATCTCAACTTTCCCCGGCGGATCGCCACAACCTACCTCAATGCCGCTGTCTACCCCATTCACAAACAGTTTTTTGAAGCGGTCCAGCAGTCTCTTGAGAAAAAAGGGCTGACAATTCCCATTCATATCATGAAGGCGGACGGCGGCACCATGAATTTTGCGGCTTCCATGGGATTTCCGGCCCAGACCATACTCTCGGGGCCGGCTGCCAGCGTCATGGGATCCCTGGCCTTTGCATTCGAAGATGAAGAAAGCCTGGTCATGGACATCGGGGGAACCACCACGGACATGGCCATTCTGGTCAACCACGTTCCGGTTTTAAATCCCCTGGGAATTTGTCTCGGCCCTTACAAGACCCTGATCCGTTCCCTGGAAAGCCATTCCATACCGGTCGGCGGAGACAGCCGCGTATCCGTTCGGCAAGGCCGGATTCAGATCGGCCCGGAGCGCATCGGCCCCGCCATGGCTTATGGGGGTCCGGAACCCACGCCTACGGATGCCCTTTGCATTATGGGAAGGATCAAAAACGGGGACAGGGAAAAATCGATCCGGGGATTTCAGTTTATCGCCCGCGACCTTGACTGTTCCATTGAATCGGCCGCCGCCCGGGTGTTTGACCACACCTGCAAAACCATTCTGGAGGAAGCGCGCGTGCTGATCGATCGCATCAACCAGAAACCGGTTTACACCATCCATGAGCTTCAGGAAGGGTATCAGGTCAACCCCCGGAAAATTCTGATCATCGGCGGTCCGGCGCCGTTTTTTGCGCGGCATTTTGAGGAAATTTCCAGCTTCAAAGTCGGCGTTGTGCCCAGATGGGATGTGGCCAATGCCATCGGCGCCGCCCTTGCACGGACCACCTGCGAGGTCAGCCTGTTCGCCGATACCCAGCAGGGGATCGCCACGGCGCCCGAAGAGGGGTTCACGGCCGCGGTCGCCCGGGATTATGATAATTCCAACGCCGTTTCGTCCGCAGAACTGCTCCTCAGGCAAAAAGCCGCCAGACAGGGCGCAAGCCCGGAAGAGATGGAAACGGAAGTCGTTGAAAATCAGCAATTCAATATGGTCAAGGGGTTTTACACGACGGGCAAAAACATCCGGGTCAAGGTGCAGATCAAACCCGGGCTGATCAATGAATACGACACCATTGCCGGCATCCTCTCAACGGAGTAGTCCATGCTGAAAGCCAGATACAGAACAGGTCTCGTGTTTTTCCCGGCCTTTGACTGGGCCATCAGTCCGACGCATCCGGAACGGGAGGAGCGTCTGCTGTACACCCAGGACCAGGTTTTTGAAGAAGGCGTTCTGGATATTGACGGCATCCGGGAATTCAAACCGGAACTGGTCTCGGTTCAGGATGTCCAGCGGGTTCACTTCTGCGTTCCGGATGCGGCAGCCATCATGACGGAATCCCATTTTATCAGCGCCGGCGGCGCCAAGACCATCGGCAGGGCCGTCATGGACAAAAAGGTGGATCGGGGCTTTGCGCTGGTCAGACCGCCTGGCCATCATGCCATGCGGGTTGTGCACGGGGCCAGGGGGTTTTGCAATGTGAATATCGAAGCCATCATGATCGAATACCTCCGGCAGGCCTACCCCATCCGGCGCGTGGCCATTGTCGACACCGACTGCCATCACGGGGACGGCACCCAGGACATTTACTGGCATGACCCGGATACGCTGTTTATCTCCCTTCATCAGGACGGCAGGACCCTTTACCCCGGAACCGGCTTTCCCAACGAGATGGGCGGGCCGACCGCCATCGGCACCACAATCAATTATCCCCTGCCGCCCGAAACCGCCACTGAGGGATTTCTGCATGCCATACGGGAAGTGGTGCTTCCCATTCTCGATGATTTCAAGCCGGATATCATCGTCAATTCCGCGGGACAGGACAACCATTTTTCAGACCCCATCACCAACATGAATTTTTGCGCGCAGGGGTATGCCGCCCTGACCGAACTGCTGTCGCCGGATATCGCGGTGTTGGAAGGCGGGTATTCCATCGAAGGCGCCCTGCCCTACATCAACCTCGGGATAATTCTGGCGATGGCCGGAATTGATTACAGTAAAATCAGGGAGCCTCAATATGACCCGGAGCGCCTTCGGCAGAAACCGGAGATCGGCCGATGGATTCAGAGAACCGGCGATCAGATTCTTTCAAACTGGCGCCAGCGGGATAAAATCAAAGCGGTTGTTCAGGACGGCAGTCGAATTTCCGAACGCTCCCGGAGCATTTACTACGATACGGACAACATCACCGAAAAACAGGACGAAACCATAAGGGTTTGCCCGGATTGCAGCGGGGTTCTGAAGATTGATTCCGCGACGGATTTCGGAAGGCGGATTCTGGCGGTTCATATCCCCCCCCATGCATGCAATCATTGCAAGGAATTGGGATATGAGTGGTTTGACGCGGCAGACGAAAAGAAGTATAATGCCGCATATCTTCAGGATCGACCCGAAGATCAATACGTGCAGCGAAAACTCGATTTTTGATATTTGACCCGGGCACCATGCGCCGAACCCTTCACGATGTCATACCGCCCGTCATCATCGGGCACCGGGGATGCCGGGCCCGGTATCCGGAAAATACGCTGGTTTCCTTTTCCGGAGCCATGGCCGCCGGCGCCGACATGATCGAGCTGGATGTCACCCTCAGCAGGGACCGCAAGGTGGTGGTGATACATGATGACACCCTGAATCGAACCACCAACGGCTTCGGGCCCGTTCGGCAGTCAGCGCTTCACGAGCTGAAGCGGCTTGACGCCGGAAGCTGGTTTGATTTGCGCTTTGCCGGGGAAACCTTGCCGACACTGGAAGAAGTCCTGATGCTGGCAGGGGGAAAAATCCTGATCAATGTTGAAATCAAGTCCAGCGCATGGGAATCTGGCTTTCCCGAGGATGCCGTTGAACGGCAGGTGGTTGAGCTGATCCGCCAGCACGATCTTCCGGGAAGCACGCTGGTATCGAGTTTTCACCCGGGTTTTCTGGAAAAAATCGCAAGCATGAAGCAGCACCCCGAGATCGCCTTTATCACGGACCGTTCGCTTTCCCCCGATACCCTGGATATCTGTAACCGGCTGGGCGTCTTTTCCTGGCATCCCCATTACAGGTCCCTGGAAAAGCGGCACGTCGACCGCGCCCATGCCCGGGGCATCCGAGTTTTTCCCTATACCGTCAACGCGGCCGCGGAAATGCTGCTGCTCCTGGACATGGGCGTGGACGGAATCATCACCGATGATCCCGGCA
>JBBIPX010000196.1:0-3531 GCA_037442625.1 Desulfobacteraceae bacterium | reverse complement strand
TGCTTCTTCTGGCCACGCCGACAGCGACCATCACCGTGGTGATGGCGCATGAAATTGGTGGCGATATGGACTTTGCCGCAGCCACGGTTTCGGTAAGCACGCTGTTATCAGCGATTTCATTCTCTTTCTGGATCAGACTTTCGGGGATGATATAGATGACGCAACATGCCTGAAACGGCGGCCATGGCGGTCTAAGTCCCGGGGTCAAAATGCTGAATCACGCAGAGCAAAAGGCCCTTTTCCAGAAAGACGGTTGCCGTCTTCTCGCAAAACACATTGCTGATTCCCCGGGTTGCACTGAAATGAAGGGTTTCTCCGTTCAGCGGATACTCCAGGCCCGTAACGCGGACGTTTCGGGCGTTCGCACTTAACGGAATCAGAGACAACAGGTCTCCGGCATTGCCTTCAAATCGATTTGTTTGCCTTGACCGTACCAGAGAAATTTCCTGCAAGCCGTCCAGAATTCGAACCCGGCATCCGGCAAGTTCCGGTGCGGCCAGCAGCATGACATTGGCGATGGTCATGTCCCATCTGGCGCCCAAGGCTCCCAGTATGAGCATCTCGTCTGCGCCCAGGCTTCTGGCAGCTTGCAGGGCAAGTTCCAAGTCGGTGAAATCCTTTCTGGCCGGATAACGCGAAATCGGGATTCCGGATTGGGCAACTGCATCGATTTCTTCAGGAGACAGGGAATCCATGTCCCCGATGAGGGTATGGGGTCGCAGTTTCAGCTCCAGGCAACGGCGCAATCCGCCATCGACGGCAATGACGATATCGTCGGGGAAAATGTCAGGCAGAATGCTGCCGATAATGCCGTTGGCGATAATGACGGCGCGCATGGCACCCTTTCTTACAGTTTCAGAATTTGTTCCATTTCCTTGAGGCTCGTAATATGAAAATCGGATCGCAGGGAAGGATTGTTAAATGCAACCAGAATGGCGCCGGCCGCTTCCGCAGCGAGTTGATCCAGCTCGGAATCGCCGATATAGAGCATCTCATCCGGATTTATATCAAAATGCCGCAGGATCTTGTTCAAGGGGTCCGGGTGGGGTTTGGGGTGCTCGACATCCCAGGCGCTGACGACAAAATCAAAAAGATCTGCCAGTCCGTGGGCTTCCAGCACCGTGCCGATGGTGTTGGTTCGGTTGGTTGCAATTGCCGTCTGGTATGCCGGCCGAAGCCAATGGAGCAGGGGTTTCAGGTACGGCTCGATTTCCATTTGTTCAAGGAACGGCAGATACGGCATTTGTTTGCGAAAGGCGTTGGCTTCGGCGGCTTCGGCCGCATCCGGAAAAAGATGGGAAATGGCCTTGTCTGTGGTATGCATGTGTACAAAAATAAACTGTTCGGGCGTCAGTGCCGGTTTGTCCATATGCTGCAAAATCTGGTTGTAATAAGCTTTGTTTGATGTTTCGGTGTCGAACATCACACCGTCGCAGTCAAAGGCAACGACCCTGATATGTTTCATTGTGGCCATTTACTGAGTTTTCTTGGTATTTTCAAGAATTTGACCATAAACACCGATCTGAATTTCGGGTTTGACCGGGCTGTCGGTCTTCAGCAGAATGACATCGTAATAGCGCCCGGGATCTTTTTTCAGGTTTTCCACGGTAACAATGAAGGACGCTGAATTGTTTTCAAGTTTTTCTTCGGTTCTGGCCTGAATATCGGCGCCGTTCTTCGGCCTGGTTTCCAAGACCCTGAAGGGATACTTGGGGTCTGGGGATACGGTTACGGATCCGCTGATGGGTTCACCGGCATTCCCGCGAAGTATCAGTTTGTTCGGCGTGATTGAGGCGAACTTCTCAACATTTCCCGTAATCTCAACCGTCACATTGGGCTGCCCGGCTGCGCTGGTCTCCACCAGGATGCTTTTTTTCAGTAAAGAGCCGCCGTAGCCGCTGGTATTCACTTTGATGGTAACCTTTCCCTCGCCGCCGACGGGGATTTGCCTCGAGTACGAGACAGCCGTGCATCCTCAGCCGGTTTTGACATTGAGAATGGATAATACGTCGGTCCCTTTATTCTGGATGACAAAATCATGGACGACTTCCGTGCCTTCCACAACCGGTTGAAAGGTAAACTGTGTTTCCGGAACGGCATATGAAAGATTCTCGGCAGTCTTTTCCTCCGCAATTGCAGCAAAGGGAATTACCGCAAGGCATAACAACAAAATCAACTTGACGCAAGTAACGAATTTCATGAGTCTATTCTCCACTATTTCATCATAAAACGATTTGAAAATAACAGGTTGGGCGATACGGGGTATATTTATGCCCCATCATTGAGAATGTCAAGACGCTTTGCGTAAACGGACATAAAATGGAATCCATCAATATTTTTAGGAATCCTTGCCGCCTTCTTTGACGGAGGTTTCAAATTTCAGCCCGTATTTTTCGATTTTGGAGTGCAGGGTGGGCCTTGAAAGCCCCAGTAGCTTGGCTGCACGGGAACGGTTGCCGCCGCTCAGGTTAAGGGCTTCGCTGATGAAAATACTGGCAATCTGATCCATGACCGCGTCAAAAACATTTTCGCCCGTGCTGGTCATCAAGGCCTGATGAAGAACGCGCCGGAGCAGCAGATCATGTTCTTCAGCGCTGTCTTCATTTGCCGGAGATTTCTCGCTGATGGCATGCGAAATGTCATCGGCGCTAAGGGGTGCTCCCCGGTTGAAGATCACGGTTTTCTGGATGGTGTTGGCCAGTTCCCGAACATTTCCGGGCCAGGGATAGCCGGCAAGAAGGGATGCTGCTTCCGGTGTAATTCCCGGGCAGTCCATTCCCAGTTCTTTGAAAAATCGCGAGAGAAAATACTCGGAGAGCAGCGGGATATCGCCGGAGCGTTCTTTCAGGGAAGGAAGCCAGATAGTGACGACCTTCAGCCGGTAATAGAGGTCTTCCCGGAACCGGCCGGCTTCGATTGCGGTTTCCAGATTGCGGTTGGTGGCGGCGATGATGCGGACATCCACCGGTATGGTTTCGCGGCCTCCGAGCCGCTCAATACTTCTTTCCTGCAGCAGCCGCAGCATTTTGGATTGAAGGCTGAAGGGCATATCGCCGATTTCATCCAGAAAAACAGTTCCGCCGCTTGCCTGCTCCAGTTTGCCGACCCTGCGGTGGTTGGCGCCGGTAAAGGCCCCTTTTTCATAACCGAACAATTCACTTTCCAGAAGACTGTCGGGAATGGCCACGCAGTTGATTACCAGAAACGGCTTGTTTGCCCGCAGGCTGTGCTGATAGACCGCCCTTGCCACCAGCTCTTTGCCGGTTCCGGATTCCCCGCGGATCAAAACCGTCGCCTCTGTCGGCGCAACGCGGCCGATGGCTTTGTACACTTCCTGCATGGGAGAACTTCGTCCGATGATGGCTTCCCGGCTTGCCTTGTCAGGCGCGCCGTTCATGTCTACGGGAGAGCGCATGAATCTTCCGGCCTCGATGGCCTGGCCGATGACCGTAAGCATTTCAGGTATGTCGAACGGTTTCAGGATATAATCAAAAGCGCCCATCTTGGTGGCTTCAATGGCGGTTTCCGTGG
>JBBIPX010000195.1:0-3648 GCA_037442625.1 Desulfobacteraceae bacterium | reverse complement strand
AGGGTCCATCCGGCCACATCGATGGCATTCTGCTCGCAGACGCCGACGCAGGCGCCGCAGCCCAGACAGAGCGCCGGCGACACCCGGGCGCGATTGACGATTTGTCCGTTGATTTCCATCTCCACCAGGCCAAGCGCGCCGTCCCGGATACAGGCATCGACGCAGGCGCCCGTACCGATGCATTTTTCCGGATCGACCTCGGCCACAAAAGGATCCAGCTCCACATGGCCCCTTCCCAGCAGGGCAGCCGCCTTCACAGCGGCGGCGCCTGCGGCGTTGCAGGCTTCTCCCACATCCATGGGAGCCTGACAGGTGCCGGCCAGAAAAATTCCGGAAATCGGCAGTTCAACCGGACGCAGCTTGGGATGGACTTCCAGCAGGAAGCGGTCCATCCCCACCGGCAGTTTCATTTTCTCGACCAGATCGGATACATTGTCGGGCACCATGCCGGTGGCCAGCACGACCAGATCCACGGGCGCTTCGATTTCCTCGCCGAAGGTCAGAACATCCTTCACCTTGACACAAAGGGGAAAATGATCCGGCAGGCGGCTGTCCCCGATGACTTCCGGCGCTTCATCGGCCTCAAACCGGAAAAAGACCACCTGATTCCGGGATGCCTGCTCGTAGAGCGCTTCCTGGTCCCGGCCATAGGTCCGGATATCCCGGTAAAAGTCATAGATGCGGGTGGAAGGATGGGTCCGGCGGATGATGTCGGCCGCATTCAAGGTTGCCGTGCAGCAGGTGCGGGAGCAGTATTCATTGAGCCTGCCGTCGTCATCCTCGGGATGGATTCCCGGGATCTGCCGGCTGCCCACGCAGTGAATCATGGCCATGCTGCGGATTTTCCTGCCGCCGACTTCAAGACAGTCCCCTGAATTTTTGCCCGTTGCCATGCTTTTGATCAGTTCCGGCAGGGTGATGACTTCCCGGTATGTTCCAAATCCGTATTCACCGGGCTTTGGCGTGTAGGACTGAAAGCCTGTGGCCAGAACGATCACGCCGGTTTCAATGATAAAGAATGCCGGAGAATCGGCGCGGTCTCCCGCAAACACGCCGGCAAAGGGAAGAAAATCACACGGCTTGTTTTTTCCCGGAGCCGGCAGTCCGCCTGCTTCCGGCACGGATTCCAAAGACTGCCGCTTAACGCCCAGGGTGAAATTGCCGACATACCCCGCGAATGTTTCCACGGACGAGCTGGCGTGCACCGTAATGGCCGGATGGCGCAGCACCTGACAGGCAAGCGTTGTCAGCAGCTCTTTTGCGGTATCTCCCGTCGGTGCAATCCGGTCCAGACAGGCCAGGTTCCCTCCCAGAAACGGGGTTTTTTCAATCAGCGCCACTTCAATACCGCGATCCGCCATGTCTTTTGCCGCCCGGAGGCCGGCTATACCCCCGCCGATCACGGTGGCATGTTTTTTTGCATTTACCCGAATCGGCGCAAGCGGGCTCAATTGCTCGGCTTTTGCCGCGGCCATGGATACCAGCCGCGTGGCCTTTTCCGTTGCCGGATCGCCGTGATGCACCCAACTGACCTGCTCGCGGATATTGGCATGCTCATAGATGTACGGGTTTGCCCCGGCGCGCGAAATGGCGCTTCGAAACGTCGTTTCGTGCAGACTAGGGGCGCACGAGGCAACGACAATCCGGTCCACCGTCCCGTTTTTCAGATCCTCCATGATCATTTGCTGTCCGGGATCCGAGCACATGAACATATTGGTCCGCGCCACGGCCACCTCGGGCAGCTTTTCCATGCACGCCCGAACCTTTTCCACATCCACATGATCGGAAATATTGCCGCCGCAGTAGCAGATATAAACGCCGACCTTGTTTTTCTTTTCGTTATCCGCTTTGGATTCTGTTCCATCCGTCATTTCCGCTTCTCCCGTAACAATGCCTTGCTTTAAAAGCTATCTGTCATCTGTCATCCGTCATGTACTTGGCCGCTTCCATGGCCGCCGCACCCGCCTCCGTGATGGTATCGACAATATCCTTGGGCCCTGCGGCGACACCGGCGACAAAAACCCCTTCCATATCCGTCAGGGTCGGCGAAAGCTTGGGGTGAAGGGTGCGGATGAAGCGGTCCGATGCCGCGGAAACCGGGCATATCCCTTCGGGGTTCCAGGCCGGGACCACCCCCAGGGAAAGCACGAGCAGATCATGCGTCATCGTGACCATCCCCTCCCCGTTCTGGTCCTCGTACTGCACCGTGACACCGCCGTTTTCGCCCGGATCGATGCGGGCCACCTTGGCCTTGACGAATTCAATGCCCATGGCCTTGGCATTCTGGTAAAACTGCTCATATCCCTTTCCAAAGGCCCGGATGTCCATGTAATAAATGCGGATATCGGCCAGGGGCAGGGACCCGGAAAGCAGCATGGCCTGCTTGATGGCGTACATGCAGCAGAACCGGGAACAATAGGAAACCCCCATGCTCTGATCCCTTGAGCCGGCGCACTGCACGTAGGCGATGGAATCCGGCTCTCTGCCGTCCGATGGCCGCAGCACCCGGTTGTAAGGACCGTGCGGCGCCAGGAGCCGCTCCATCTGAAGCGCATCGATGACGTTGGGAATTTTTCCCATGCCGTACTGGGGTTTATCGGCCGGCGATGTCATTTCGTATCCGGTGGCCAGAACCGCGCTTTTTGCTTCAATGACAAAATCAGATGGTTTCTGGAAATAATCGATTGCCTGCGTCGGGCAGATCTTTTCGCATTTGCCGCACAGCATGCAGTTTTCAGCATCCAGAACGGCGATCTGGGGAATGGCGTTGGAAAAAGGGATGCAGATGGCTTTTCGTGCGGAGAAACCGCCCTGCTCGTCGTCCGGCACCAGAACCGGACACTGATATTCGCATTTCCGGCACCCGATGCACTTGTCGGCATCCACATACCTGGGCTGCTGGGTGACAGCGGCTTTCAGAACCGCTCCGTCTTTGCGCAGTGAACCGATGTCGCAGCAGGTAAACAGGGTAATTCCGTCATGATGGGCGGCAGCGGCCATTTTGGGGGTGGTAATGCAACTGGCGCAGTCCAGGGTGGGAAACACCTTGGAAAGCCGGATCATTTTGCCGCCGATGGATGGGCCTTTTTCCACGACGGCAACGCGAAAGTCCTGGTCCGCCAGGTCCAGCGCGGCCTGAAGCCCGGCAATGCCGCCGCCGACAACTAAAACGTCAAATTTTTGGGTCTGGATGGATGCCATATTTTCTCCTCAACTGTCGGCCAAACGGCCCGGGCCGTGGGGGTGAATCACGGTCCGGGCCAAGCGACCCTGAGCCGGGTCAAGCCTGTGCAAACACAGGGGGCCCGAGCTCGGTGATCACCTCATTCATCTGGTTGATTTCTTTTAAAAACGCCCGGTTGCAGACCGTGCAGATCGCGGTCAGCCGCAGCCTTCGAATATCCAGGTCAACGGCCTTCATCAGTTGATATACCCGGTCCAGACGCCTGGCCAGGGCCTTGTAAGCGCCCTCGTACGGACATTCTTCGCCGCAGGACATAATGATGATGCCGCTGACGCCTTTTCTGAAACAGTCCATATAAAACCGTTCCGGGAACAGCACCGGCGACCGCACCCTCAAGATAAACGTGTTGGTCGGGTAGCCGGAATGGGACTGCCCCACGGAATCCGCACCCGGATAGGCGCAGG
>JBBIPX010000194.1:0-3938 GCA_037442625.1 Desulfobacteraceae bacterium | reverse complement strand
GAGAGCTTGACGTTTTCACCCAGAAGCACGTCATCCGCCACGCACTGAAATGTCATAGGTAGACGAGCTCCCCTCTTTTGCTCAGCGAGACGCTGGTCGCCTCCAGCATCTTGACGATGCGATGCCCCGCCTCGCCGTCATTGAAAGGCGTCTTGCCGGTTTCCACGCAGTCGGCGAAATAACGGCATTCCAGGCCAAGGGCCTCCTTTTGTTCCACCCTGGGGGACCACATGTCGCCGGATCGGTAGCTGACCAGAAGATCGTAGACGTTCTCGGCGTTCTTTACTTCAACGCCTTTGTCGTAGACCTTGATTTTTTCATCAGACTCCAGATCGTTCCAGACCAGCATCCTGTTTTCCCCCCCCAGCAGCGTGGTGCGCACTTTCACCGGAGAGAGCCAGTTGACGTTCAGGTGGGCGATCAGGTTGTTTGCAAAATAGGCGGTGATATAGGCCACATCCTCCAGGCCGTTATAATGGCTGGCTCCGGTGGCGACAATGGCCTCGGGCTTTTCGGGAAGCAGGTAGTCCATGATGGAAAGGTCATGGGGGGCCAGATCCCAGATGACGTTGATATCGTGCTGGAAAAGTCCCAGATTCACCCGGGTGGAATCGTAATAATACAGGGAGCCCAGAACGCTCTCATCGATGAGCTGCTTGATCTTCCGCACGGCCCCGGTAAAGACGAAGGTGTGATCCACCATGATGACAAGATTCTTTTTTCGGGCTAGGGATACCAGCTCCTCGGCTTCGGCGGCGGTTGCGGTCAGGGGTTTTTCCACAAACACGTGCTTGCCGTTGGACAGGGCCTGCCGGGCCAAGTCGAAATGCGTGCTTACCGGGGTTACCACGGCCACGGCGTCGATATCTTTGGCGGTAGTGATTTCCCGGCAATCCGAGCACAGGCGGATATCCGGATAGATTTTTGCGACTTTATTTAAGGCTGCGGGGTTGCCGTCGCAGACGGCGACGACTTTGACACCTTCCTGGTTGTGAAAATTCCGGACGATGTTGGGACCCCAGTAACCGTAGCCGATAACGCCCATGCGGATCATCGTTTTAAAACCCTCCCTTGCCGGTGATGACCACCCACGGAGTGGCCAGAAGCAGACGAAAGTCCATCCAGAAAGACCACTCCCGGATGTACCGGATATCGAGCCGGACCATCTCATCAAAGGTTGTCCGGCTTCTGCCGACCACCTGCCACAGGCCCGTGATTCCCGGCTTCATGGACAGCACGCGCTGCCGGTGCCAGGTATCGTATTTTTCCAGCTCGTAGGGGATGGGCGGCCGGGGGCCGACCAGGGACATATGGCCTGCCAGCACATTGAGAAACTGGGGAATTTCGTCCAGGCTGGTGCGGCGGATGAACCGCCCGACGGCCGTAACGCGCGGGTCGTTCCGGATCTTGAAAACCGGACCGCCGGTTTCGGAAGACTGATCCAGCGCGCCGGAAATCAGTTTCTGTACGTATTCCTTGTGAATCGCCGCATCGTTATTCACCTTCATGGACCTGAACTTCAAAAAATCAAACCGCTTGCCATACTGGCCGACCCGGTCCTGACGAAACAGAACCGGGCCCCTTGAAGTCAGCTTGATGGCCGCGGCTATCAGGACAAAAACGGGGGACAGCAGGATCAGGGCCGCAAGGCTGCCCAGGATATCCGTCGCGCGCTTCAGCGTCAGGTCGGCACTTCGCAGGCTGCGCTCCAGGCGAAGATCGGGATACAGGACCTTGTTGGAGGGCCGGCAGGTGTCGCCGACATCGCAGCCTTCCGGAAACACGTGCAGGCTGACATCGATCTGCCGGAGTTCCTGGGGGCTGAGGGCCTTGCAGAGGCCGGACTGCACCCGCTGCCATACCAGGCCCTGGGCCTCAACAATGTCCTGATCGTTCAACTCGGAAAAAATGACGCCCATGACATGATCCTGAACATACCAGCCGCGCTGGTCGATATCCCGCGTGCAGTCGCACAGGGACTTGGCCAGCTTTTCCTTCAGGGCCTGGCCGCCGCCGTTGCCGCCGGCAACCAGACTCTTGATATCCAGGAGCATGAGCATGAAGGGGCGGCGGGAACGCTCGGTGCGTTTCCGCTCCCAGCTCAGGATGTGATTGAAAAGGACTTCGGGGCAGAGCCCGCCTTCTCCCGTAAATCCGGATGCGAAATTCATGGGCTGCACCCGGGGTGAGCTCCATCTGCTGAATAAGTTCATGAGGCCTCCTTACTGAAGGATACAACGTATCGGTACGGATTAAATCCATGCTTCCCCCCTTTAAAAACGGGGGAAGGAATCTTTATCGGATGAGCCGGTAGAAACGTTCGGGAATATATAAACGGCGCTTGTTGAATACCATGCCCAGGATTTTGGCACGGGACGCCGCCAGCCGGTTCTTGGTGTTTTCCGCCACTTTCCAGCGGGTGTTTTCAGCCTCCACGACCAGGATGACCCCATCCATATGGGGAGCAAGGGCCAGTCCGTCCGGGGCCTGCTTCGGCGGCGGCGCATCGATCACCACCAGGTCGAACTTTTCCCGAAGGCTCGCCAGCGTAGCGGAAAGGGTGCGCGTATCGAAGATTTCCGGGGAAATGGTCACGTTGTTGGAACTGGGGCATAGATACAGCCGGCTTGCGCCGATCCGGCAGATGACGTCCTGGATGCCGGCGGCGTTGTCGGCGTCCTGCCACCCGGTCCGATTGGAAACGCCGTAGAAATTTTTCTGGTTCGGCGCCTGGCGGTCCGCGTCAAACAGAAGGACTTGCTTGTTCATGTGTTCGGAGGCAAGGGTTGCAAATGCGCGGGCAAGGGTCGATGTGCCCTCTCCGGGGAGCGACCCCATGAACATCACAAGCTTATGGGGTATTTTGGCAAGAAGGGTTTCCACGGCCTGGTAAAGGGCGAGAATTTCGCCGTCCATTTCTTCGGATACCGAAGGGGCCACAGGCGCCGGCATCGATGTCGATGACGCAATCTCCGGCGTTTCGGCCGCCTGCCGGCGGGAAATCTGGAGCTGAGAGGCATGCTTCAGTGCCTCGTAAATTCGGGTCAATGGATTTATCCTTCGAACGTTAAATTAACTGATATGTCAGAATTCAAAGTACCGCCCCCTTCGGGAAAGGGGGACTGGCGGGGGGTTTTCCGGAAGCAGGCCGTCACAGGGTCGTCATTCGAAACCCAAGGGATCGCACTTGCCGCTCCAGGCCGGTATAGAGATTTTTTCCGGACGGCGTCAGCAAAAGGAGCGCCGCCAGAATCGCAAGGGCCAGCGGAACCAGTGCCCACCGCAGCCGCCTGAGCCTGCCATGCCCCAGGTAGTCGGCAACCGTTTCGCGGACAATGGCCGGCGTCACGGGTTTTTTTTGATACCCGAACCCGGCGATGAGGGCGTTGTCGCTCAGGATATTGAGCACCCGCGGCGCGCCTTTCCCGTGCCGGGCGATCAGGCGAAGGGCCGAAGCGGTGAATGCGTCATGGGGCGCTTTCGTCACCCGGGACAGCCGGTGATAGAGGTATTCCAGGCTTTCCCCGCGGGTCAGGGACCGGATGCGGGCGCGGATGGCAATCCGCTGGTTGAGCTGCCGAAGCTGGGGATGTTTCAACCGGACATCGAATTCCGGCTGCCCCACCAGAACGATCTGGATCAGTTTTTCCCGGCTGGTTTCCAGATTGGACAGCATGCGCAGGTTTTCCAGGGTGTCCAGGGGCATGTTCTGGACTTCATCGATAACCAGAACCACGGTGCTGCCCTGCCGGTATTCCTCGATCAGCACGGTTTGCAGAAAATTCACCACCTCGTACGCCTCGCCCGCGGGCGGAACCCTGTCCAGTTCGTTGCAGAGCGTGTGAAGCAGTCCGGCAAAAGAGATGTTGGCGTTGAAGATGTAGATGACTTTCTGTGTATCCGTATTCGCGAAAAGATCGGCCCCCTCCAGATAGGCC
>JBBIPX010000193.1:0-3950 GCA_037442625.1 Desulfobacteraceae bacterium | reverse complement strand
TTATTTTGAACAAGTATTTGTTCATGATGATGCTCAAACGCATGTCCATTTTTTCTACCGAGGATTATAAAGGGGTTATTTTTAATTTCAACGACGATAAAATGATTATCACATCAACCAATCCTGAACTTGGGGAATCCAAGGAAGAAATGTTTATCGTATATCCGGACATTCCCATTGAAGTTGCTTTCAATCCCAGGTATTTTGTGGAAGCGCTTTCTGTCATTGAAGAGGAACAGATCGTACTCGGTATTGTCGATGATCAAACCCCCTGTTTGGTAGAGGGGGAAAAGGACAAAAGCTATCTTTGTGTGATCATGCCCATGAAAATATAAAACGAAAAAAAGAAAGCAGGAAAGGCCGGCGGGTTACGCGGCTTTAATCTCATGGATGTTTTAAGGTAAAATAAAGAAGAAATGGAAAATCAGACGTATACTGCGGATAATATAAAAATACTGGAAGGACTTGAAGCCGTTCGCAAAAGACCTTCCATGTATATCGGAAATGTGGATATTGAAGGGCTCCATCATCTGGTTTACGAGGTTGTGGATAACAGCATCGATGAGGCCATGGCCGGATATTGCGATGATATCAAAGTGATCATTCACACGGATAACAGCATCAGTGTTGAAGATAACGGCAGGGGTATACCGGTCGGGATTCATAAAAAGGAAAATGTTCCGGCTGTCGAAGTCGTCATGACAAAACTTCATGCCGGCGGAAAATTTGATGACAGTTCCTACAAGGTTTCCGGAGGGCTGCATGGCGTCGGCATTTCCGTTGTCAATGCCCTGTCTGTTTTTATCGAGCTGGAAATCTATTCTGAAGGTAAAATTTATTACCAGACCTATGCAAAAGGAAAAAAGACCAGCGAACTTCAAATAAAAGGAACAACAGAAAAACGGGGAACAAGGGTTCATTTTACCGCAGATCCGGAAATTTTTGCCGTTACCACCTATGATTTTGATATTCTGCTGCGCCGTCTCAGAGAACTGGCATTTTTAAACAAGGGTATTAAAATTTCACTTGAGGATGAACGCTCGGATGTTAAAAAGGAATTGCAGTACAAGGGAGGGCTGGTTTCATTCGTGGAATATCTGAACCGGCACAATACGCCGCTTCATCCACCCATTTTCGTTGAAGGCATTAAAAATGAGGTCAGCATTGAAGTCGCAATACAGTATAACGATACCTATAATGAAAAACTCTTTTCCTTTGCGAACAATATCAATACGATCGAAGGCGGAGCCCATTTGATCGGATTCAAGGCGGCCCTGACCCGGACCTTGAACCAATATGCGACCAGCGGTAGTCTGCCCAAAAATCTTCAGGCTAAAATCAGCGGCGATGATGTCCGGGAAGGTCTGACCGCCATTATCAGCGTCAGGATCAAATCCCCCCAGTTCGAAGGCCAGACCAAGACCAAGCTTGGAAACAGCGAGGTAAAGGGGCTGGTTGAATCGCTGGTCAATGAAAAACTGAACATGTTCCTGGAGGAAAATCCGGCAGTCGGCAAAAAAATTATTGAAAAGGCCGTTGAGGCATCCAGGGCCAGAGAAGCTGCCAGGCGGGCCCGCGATCTTGCCCGCAGCAAAGGCTCTTTACTGGATTCAACACTGCCGGGAAAACTGGCCGAATGCCAGAGTTCCGATCCACAGCAACGAGAACTTTTTCTGGTGGAAGGAGACTCCGCTGGCGGTTCCGCCAAACAGGCAAGGGACCGGAAATTTCAAGCCATTCTTCCCCTCAGGGGTAAAATTCTGAATGTGGAAAAAGCCAGATTCGACAGAATCATCAAAAGTGAGGAAATCAAAAATATCATTACCGTGCTGGGAACCGGTGTCGGAGAAGAAGACTACAACGCGGATCAGATACGTTACCATAAAGTTGTCATCATGACCGATGCGGATGTGGACGGATCCCATATCCGCACCCTGCTACTGACTTTTTTTTACCGTCAGATGCGCGAAATCATCGAAAAAGGATACCTCTACGTTGCCCAGCCGCCGCTGTTCAGGGTTGGAAAAGGCAGCCAGGCCCTTTATCTGAAAGATGAAAGATCGTTTGATGAGTATATACTCAAGCGGGTCTGTCATCAAAAAGCGGTTAAAACCAGTGGCAACGAGGATCTGGTTACGGAACACGAGTTGTTGAAGTTGGTCAGCGATCTTTCAGAGTTTTTTTTACTGATGAACAAGTTCATGATTCAGGGATATCCGTCCGAGCTGATGATTTGCCTGATCCGGGCCGGCATAGCGGACAAGGATTTCATAAAGGATATCAATCAGATGACCGCACTCAGGTCGGCGATTCTTCAGGCTGATTTTGATGTCACAGAGCCGTTGTGGAATGAAGAAAAGCATTTGTATGAAATGACGGTATCCAGTCCGGAATCAGATCAGATGAAGCGGCTGCTGACGGAAAGAACCGAAAAAGATTTCAGGCCGGTAAGAATCGGCAGGGGTCTTGTTTTTTCAAAGGATTTTCAGACGAGCCTACTCATCGGCAGCCGGATAGCACCGCATGATTCGCCGCCGTTTCAGATTTTTGAAGTCGGCAAGGAAAAAGAGGCCATTGTTGCCCAAAACACCCATCAGCTTCTTAAACTGCTGATCGAAGAAGGCAAAAAAGGTCTTGGGGTTCAGCGATACAAAGGTCTTGGAGAAATGAATCCCGATCAGCTCTGGGAAACCACGATGAATCCTGAAAAAAGGGTTCTGCTCCAGGTAAAAATAGAGGATACGGTTGAGACCGATGAAATTTTCACGGTCCTGATGGGAGAAGAAGTTGAACCCCGCAGGGATTTCATTCAAAATAATGCCCTGCAGGTAACCACCCTGGATATATGAAAATGTCACTAAACATCACGACCATTCAGGCAAGGGACATCCCGGACGCCTGGTTTCAGTGCGTCTATGAAATTATTGACAGGGGGCACCGCTATCAGATTGACAGGGGTAGTTTTCAAGGCCAGGAACGGCTTGAATTTGATTATGTTACGGTTCAAATCAAATATCCGGGAACAAGGCCACTGATCCCGGATATTCCGGAAGCGCTGTGTATTCCGAATCCGGTTGCGGACGGCTATATAGAAAGCTATCTGCCATATCTGATGACTGCTGAAAAACAACCCAACGAAGACTATACTTACGGGCAGTATCTTGAGCCTCAGATTGCAGAGGTGATCCGCATGTATCGGCAGGACGGACATGGAACCAATCAGGCCTACATGACGGTGGGAGATCCGAAAGCCCTGTTGTTGAATGATCCGCCTTGCCTCCGGGGAATCGACACCCGCATCCGGTATGGAAAACTCCATTTCATGGTGTATTTCCGTTCCTGGGACCTGTGGAACGGTTTTCCGGCAAACCTTGGGGCCATTCAAATGCTGAAGGAATACATGGCCCAGGAGATCGGAGTTGCGGATGGCGAAATCATCGCCGCCAGCAAGGGGCTTCACCTGTATGACTATATCTGGGAGCTGGCCCGGCTGCGAACCATGAAAACCCGCCACGAACCTGTTTAAAAGTCAAGATTTCCCGGGGTTCTGGGAAAGGGAATGACATCGCGGATATTGGTGATTCCGGTGATCATCATGATCAGGCGCTCAAATCCCATGCCAAACCCGCTGTGCGGCACCGATCCATAACGTCTGGAATCCAGGTACCACCAGTAATTTTCCTTGACAAGCCCCATTTCATCCATTCTGTCCTGCAGCACATCCAGACGCTCTTCCCGCTGACTGCCGCCGACGATCTCGCCAATGCCCGGAACCAGAATGTCCATGGCCGCAACGGTCTTCTGATCCGCATTCAGCCGCATATAAAAAGGCTTGATGGCCTTGGGATAATCATGGAGAATGACAGGTTTCCTAAAATGGATCTCGGTCAGGTATTTTTCGTGTTCGGATTGAAGGTCGATACCGTATGCCACCGGATATTCAAATGGGG
>JBBIPX010000192.1:0-4085 GCA_037442625.1 Desulfobacteraceae bacterium | reverse complement strand
AGCGGCGGAAAATAAAGTCGGTCCGGAAAATGAAGGAAATCATGACCGGCTACTATATCGAGGCCAAGACCGCCGGCGAAACCGGGAAAAAAATCGCATGGATCACCAGCGGCGGCCCGGTGGAGCCGCTCATTGCCATGGATGTCATTCCCGTCTATCCGGAAAATTACGGGGCCATGATCGGCGCATCCCACATGGGGGTGGATTTATGCGAAAAGGCCGAAGCCATGGGCTATTCCAGGGATTTGTGCTCGTATGCCCGCGCCGACATCGCCTGTGCAACTGTTGACGGCGGACCGATCGGCGGGCTTCCCCGGCCGAACATGCTCATCTGCTGCAACAATATCTGCGGGACGGTGCTGAAATGGTACGAGGTTCAGGCCCGATTTTACAAGGTGCCGCTCTTTATTCTGGACACCCCGGTCTGCCATACCCAATATTCAAGCGAAGTCCGCACCTATGTCAGGCGCCAGGTTGAAGAATATCTCCTGTTTCTGGAGCAGGTCTGCGGAAAAAAACTGGACCGGGACAGGATGGCCGAGGTCGGCAGGCTTTCCATCGAAGGCCAGCGCCTGTGGCAGTCCGTGCTGGATACAACGGTTCATAAGCCGGCGCCCATGAGCGCCTTTGATGCCTTTTTTCACCTGGCCCTGATCGTCACCCTTCGGGGAACGCAGACCGCCGTCGATTATTACCGGATGCTTCTTACGGAGATGAAGACCCGGATTTCAGAGGGCATCAGCGCCGTGCCTTTTGAGAAATTCCGGCTGCTGTGGGACAACCTTCCGGTCTGGTACCGCACCCGCTGGCTGTCGGACAGATTCGCCGCGCGCGGCGCCTGCCTGGTTGCGGATACCTATACATCGGCCTGGTGCGGATCCATGAAATACATTGATCCCGATGATTTTATCAACACCATGGCCGAAGGTTACACCCGGATTTACCTGAATATCGGGGTGGATCAGATGGCCGAAGAGGTTATCGCCATGATCGATAAATACGATGTCCAGGGCATGGTGATGCACTCCAACCGAAGCTGCAAGCCCTATTCATTCGGCCAGTACGACATCCGGCGGATCATTCAGGAAAAGCGGGGGCTTCCGACCCTCATCCTTGAGGCCGACATGGTGGATGAACGCAGTTTTTCAGAGGCCCAGATTGAAACCCGGATCGATGCCTTCATGGAGATGCTTTAACCGATGATCTCTGTCGGGATCGATATCGGATCAATTACCGCAAAGGCCGCGGTCATGCGGGACGGCGGCATTCTGGCGGTCCGGATCCTGCCCACCGGATACAATGCCAAAAACGCCGGGGACCAGCTCTTTGAAGGCATCGTATCGGGCCTTGGGATGACCCCCGCCGATATTGACGGCGTCGTTGCCACCGGATACGGCCGCAAGAGCATCACATTTGCGGACCGGGCAGTTACGGAAATCACCTGCCATGCCGCGGGCGCCCGGTATATGAACCCCGAGATCCGGTCGATCATCGATATCGGCGGTCAGGACAGCAAGGTCATTCTCCTGGATGAAACCGGACGGGTCAAGGATTTTGCCATGAACGACAAGTGCGCCGCCGGCACCGGCAGGTTCCTGGAGGTCATGGCCAGGGCGCTGGAGGTGGAAATCTCGGATTTCGGCAGCCTCTCGCTTGCCGCCGATCATCCGGCATCCATCAGCAGCCTGTGTACGGTATTTGCGGAATCCGAGGTCATTTCATTGATTTCAAAGGGAGAAAGCCGGAAAAATATCATTGCCGGCATCCATGATTCCATTGCAGCCCGCGTGTCCGCCATGGCCGGGCGCATCCGCTGGGTTCCACCCATCATGATGACCGGCGGCGTTGCCCGGAACAGCGGCGTTGTCCGGTCGCTTGAAAAAAAAATCGGCCATTGCCTGGTGGTGACGCCCAACGCCCAGTTGACCGGCGCCATCGGCGCGGCCCTGATTGCCATGAATCCATAAACGGGATTCAGTCCAGCCCGGCTTTGAAACAGGTATCAAACTTTACGGGGTGATCCGGCAGATGGAATCATCGCAGGGGCAGGCGCCGTCGACTTCATAGGCATACAGGATGCGGCTTTCAATTTCGGCGCGGGCTTGCGTGATGGGGGCAAACGGAAAGACGGCACAAAGTCCGTCAAGCGCCGCTTTTACCGGGATGCCGTCCATGCCGCTGCCGGTAACCTCACCTGTGCGGCCGTCCAGGATATCGGCATTCTCGCCGTTGGTGACAACGACAACGGGAATCTGATACGGGGCCAGGAGCCGCGATGCGGCAAGGGCGGGTCGGTGCCGGGTGACCAGCGAACCCGGGCCGTATTTGATGATCATGCCGATTTTACCTGCAATGGTTACGGCCATATCCACGTTTACCAGGGCGCAGTTGTCTCCTGCCTTGACCCGGAGGCTGCACCGGCTTTGAATATCCGCCCGGGCATACCCTTTGGCGTCCATCAGGAGCCTGGCCAGCTTCTGACGGTACCGTTCGTCGTGGGTATCGGCGAGCACCCGGCCGGTTACCGCATCCACCAGTTCTCCGAGTATCAGATGATGACCTTCCATGGTGAGGATTCCTTTTTATGCACTTTCCATGTTCGGGACAACTTGAAGATTCCCGCAGGTTATGTTAGTTTTTAAAAAAGTGATCTTTATCTATCAACACTATGCATCCCTGACAAGAGCCAATATCATGACTGCGGCAAAAGACGACAAGGTTTCTTCCCGGCACCTGCAGCTTCCGCTGGGGTTTCACAGAACAGCGCCGGCCGATCTCAAACAGGTGATGGTCTTTTTGGACGAGCGCTTTTCTTCGGATCCGCCGGTGTTGCTTTCACAGGTGTTCTCCCGGTTTTCAGATCAGCCGGAAACATGGACCGGGGCAAGGATCGCCGGAATCATTTCCAGTCTTTTTTCCGATCGCATGATTTCCTGCCTGTTGGATGGCAATGCTTCCCTCCAGCAACATTCCAGCGTCTTTCTGGAGGCGTCCGACCAGTGGGGCCGGATTCATGTCGTACCGCGAAAACGCCTGCAGGCCGGTGAAATGCAGGCCGTTGCAGGCACCTGCAAGATGCTTTTCGGCTCGGATTGCCCGGCGGACCAGGATGCGCTGACCCATTTCCTTTCCAAATGCATAAAGCAACGGAAAGCGTCGCTGGCCGCTTTCGCCCGCCTGACTGAAGCCGGTAAGTACCCGGGAGCGGAGCAAATCCGCGCCTGCCTCTCTTTTATCCGGAAGTGGCAGGACATAGCGGATCCTTACGAAAAAATCCGTGTTGTCCGCGATGCGAGGGATGCCCTGGTAACCTTTTCCCTTACCTTCGACCGGTTGAAGGATTTCTTTGAAAACAGGGCCGGCCGCTGGGAATCATGGTGCAAAACAATTGATAGCTTTGCCGAATTCCAGTCCGAAATCGAAGCCGATCCGGGGGCTTTCGAAGACTTTTCAAGGCTGCGCCGAATTCTGGAAATGCAGAGCCCCTGGGATGAACTTGACGGCGTGGATGGGTTGATTGCCCGGATCAAACCGGTCTATGAGCGGATTCGGGACGAGAGATTCAACATCCTGCAGCAGGATACGCTGCAAGAGATAAACCGGATGATTGAAGACATCTCGACACTGCTGGAAAATGCCCATGCCCGCGACGAAGTCAGGAACACGGCGCTGGTTGAACTTCAGAAGATCAGAAAAGTCATCGAGACGGAAAATCCCGGCAGCCGTATTTTCAAACATCTTGAATTTGCGGAAGAAGCATTTGAAAAGGCACAGGATATCGTGTTATCCCGGAGCTGATTCCGCCGCTTTTTCCCCTCAACCGTCAAATCATTTTCTCCTTTACAGAGAAGACCATTTTTGTTAGACTACTCATTTCAATAATGTAGTTTTTCCTGCCGTTTTAAATTTTCAATGATTCTTGCTGCGTATGATTCTTGTATTGTTTTTGTGGAATGATCGTGACGGGCGCTTTTTTTAGCCAAATATTCTTAAATACGCTGATCCAGCGACAGGATGCCGATAGGTTCGATTATGAAAAAAAAAGAGCTTGATTTTTTTAAGGAACAGTTGAACAACCTGCTCGA
>JBBIPX010000191.1:0-4108 GCA_037442625.1 Desulfobacteraceae bacterium | reverse complement strand
CGTTAATCCATTTATCAACACACAGGAGCAGCATTGACATGAACTTTTTCAAACAATGGGGTCAATTCATGATGGCGGGCGCCAGAGCTCACGCATCATGGGAGCTTGAGATGTCCAGAAACATTCTGGGTTCCAAAAAACGGCTTGCCGTTCTATGCCTGTTTTCCATCCCGATTCTTCTGGGAGGCTATGCCTTTGCCGATCAGATCGCCGGCGCGCTCCCCAGTTTTATCGGTGAAAAAAGCGCATACAGCCCGGCCTTTTATTCGACCTGGATATTTGTCGCCTCCATTCTGATCGGCGTCTGCGCCGGCCTGATCACCGGCTGTATCGGCGCGGGCGGCGGATTCGTGATCGCCCCCGCCCTGATGAGCGCGGGCATCAAGGGTATTCTGGCTGTCGGAACCGATTTGTTTCACATCTTCGCCAAAGCCATCATGGGAAGCGTGATTCACAAAAAACTGGGAAACATATCGGTGCCCCTGGCCGTCGTTTTTCTGATCGGCGCCCTGATCGGCACCACGACCGGCGGTATCATCAACCGCTGGTTATATGAAATCAATCCCATCCTGAGCGATGCCTTCATTACAACGGTCTACTGCTTCATGCTGGGGGGACTCGGAATTTACTCGATGCTGGATTATTTGAGCGCTCGGAAAGCCGGCATAACCGACAGCGGGCACGGCGGCAAAACAGAAGGTGCGGAAATGGGCAATCTGCCCAGAAGACTTCAATCCATCAAAATTCCGCCCATGATCACCTTTGATGAGAGCATCATTCCCGGCGGGCGCCAGATCTCCTGCGTATTTCTGATCCTGAGCGGCGTTCTGGTGGGCCTGGCGGCCGCCATCATGGGCGTGGGCGGCGGGTTTCTAACCTTTCCGATCTTTGTCTACACCCTGGGAGTCTCCTCACTGACGACCGTCGGCACCGACATCTTCCAGATCATATTCACAGCGGGTTACGGCGGCATTTTCCAGTATGCCATTTACGGGTTCATTTTCTACACTTTGGCCATGGGGATGCTGCTGGGCTCCCTCCTGGGCATCCAGATGGGCGCACTGGTGACCAAGGTGGTGCCGGGAATCACCATCCGAGGATTTTACGCCATCACGGTTCTGGCAGGATTTATCAACCGGTTTTTCGCCCTCCCCAAAAAACTGGCGGATATGGAATTCATCTCCCTTTCCAAGGAAACTTCCGCGTGGCTGGATAAAATCGGCGGCGTTATCTTTTTCCTGGTGGTCGGGACTTTCGCGGTCTGGGTGATCGGCACATTTCTGAAAAATCTTAAAAAGCTGAAGGGGGAGGTGGCCTGATGTTAGCCAACAAAAAAGAATTTTACAGCGGCGTGTGGCTGATGGTTGCGTTTCTCGTGGTCCTGGCCATCATGTTCTCACCGGTATTCAACGGTCACAACGGCCTGAATTATATGGACGGACTCTACAACTCCATTTCCAAGGGCTCGGCCTATTACATCCCGGGTCTTCAAAAGCAGACCGAGAAATATTCCGGCAAGGTGATTACCGCATCGGCGGTAATGAAGGACGCAAAACAGGCCATGGAAACCGCTGTTCTGTTCCAGAGCTCCGGAGCCGCGGCCGTTGTGGACGACAAGGTCATCAAGGTAAGCGGCGATCTGGGCGGTATTCTGAGCAACTGCCTGGCGGATTCGGATAATATGTACCATAACCGCGGCGACGTCGTTAAAGCCAAATACGGCATGGATGAACGACTGGCCTTGTATAACTGGTGGTCTGGTTTGAAGGCCCTGTCGCGGGATCTGGACAAGCAGAAAAAATTCGCCGAAACCAAGTTTATCGGCACGATCAACAAAAGGGCCGTTGAATGCGCTTACAATTACTACACGATCACGCCGGAAAACATCTCCGCCAAATGGGGTCTGGTTGTGTTTTCGTTGACCTTTTATGTCGTTTACACCTTGTGGTACGGCTTTGCCATTCTGTTCATGTTCGAAGGTTGGGGGCTGAAGCTGGAACATTAGCCGCCTTTTTCCTGACCTCCCACGTTTTCAAATTGGGGGGGGTCAGGTAAAAATTTGAATTTCGTTCTTCGGATTTCGAATATTTATTGATATGATACCGCCCACACATGAAAAGAATCCTTAATTTCTTCAGGAACCTGTTTTCTTTCGATACCCAGCCCGAAGACCCCGAAAATATTGAAGAGCTTCGCGTCGCCTTCAAAGAGCGGTATCACAATTTCAAGCTTCTATTGAGCGCCAACAACCGGTCTCTGGAAGTCATGGCGGAAATGGAGCAGGCCCTTCAGGGTGACCGGCCATACGGCATGTCCTTTGTCCGGTCCTGCGCCACATCCATTTCCGTCAATGTGTTTCGCATGATCCAGAGCCTTCATCAGCTCGCGCCCGGCAAATATACGGATCTGGACAGCCGGTTCTCAGCCATTGAAAGAGCCGTCGACGGCATCCTCAAGCAAACCCGGTTTCTGCCGGCCGGCCGCCTGATCCTTCCCCTGAACACCCTGGACAAGGACATGGCAGAAGTTGCCGGCAGCAAAATGGCCAATCTCGGCGAAGTCAAGAACCGCATTCACCTGAAAGTCCCCGCGGGCTTTGTGATCACATCCTCTGCCTTCAGACGCTTCATGGACGACAACAGCCTGCAGGTGGAAATCGACCGCAAGCTCCAGTCCATCGATTCAGAAGACATCGAAGATCTCTATTCGTTCAGCGCCGAAATCCAGCAGATGGTGATCCGCTCCCGGATCCCGGGTGACATGGAAGAAGCCATTCGCGGGGCCTGGCAGGATCTGGAAGCGGAAAGCGGCGGCACGATAACGGTGGCACTTCGCAGCAGCGCACTGGGAGAAGATGCCGAAGGCAGCTCGTTTGCCGGCCAGTACCGCTCGGAGCTGAACGTCAGCTTCGAGAATGTCTTTCAGGCCTACAAGGAAGTGATCGCCAGCAAATACAGCCTTCAAGCCATTACCTACCGAATGAACAAGGGCTTCCGGGATGAAGACATCCTGATGTGTGTCGGCTGCCTGGTCATGGTGGATGCGGTATCCGGCGGGGTCACCTATTCCCGGAGTCCGGTTTCCAGCCGGGATGAGCGCATTTTCATCAATGCCGTGTGGGGTCTTCCCAAATCGGTGGTGGACGGCAGCGTGGCCTGCGATCTTTTTGTAGCCTCAAGGCAGCCGCCGATGGCGATCGTTCAAAAAGAGATCGGCGCCAAAGCGCAAAAATTCGTCTGCTACCCCCTGGAAGGCGTCTGCCGCATGGACCTGACTGCCGATGAAAGCACCCGCCCCTGCCTGACGGACGATCAGGCCCGGAAGCTGGCCGAGATCGCCGTCCGTATCGAAAATCACTACGGAATTCCGCAGGATATCGAATGGGCCATTGCCGGCAGCGGGGTGATTCATATTCTGCAATGCCGTCCTCTGAAGCAGATCCTCAGCAAAGCAACCGATGAGGCATCTGTCGATTCAGAGCTTGAAAAACGGCGTATCACCGGCGGCGGCGTCACGGCAAGCCCGGGCGCGGGCAGCGGCCCCGTCTATCTGGGAGACCGCGGCGTGGATGTGCTGGCCTTTCCCGAAGGCGCCGTCCTGGTGACCCGCCAGGCCCTTCCCAGGTGGGCGTCCCTGTTGAACCGGGCCTCTGCCGTAATTACGGAACAGGGTGGATTCGCGGGGCACCTGGCCAATGTGGCCAGGGAATTCGGGGTTCCGGCCCTTTTCGGCATTCCGGATGCCGCAACGATTCTAAAACCGGGTCAGACAGTCACCGTGGATGCATCCCGACGGGCTGTTTACGATGGATCGGTCCCCGGTCTTCTTCTGGCCAATACGGGCGCAGTACGCACCCATCTCATGGCAGGCAGTCCGGTGCACGAAATATTGCAGCAGGTCAGCTGGCACATCATTCCGCTTAATCTGCTGGATCCGGATGCACGTGATTTCAGCCCCGCCAATTGCAAAACGTTTCATGACATCACCCGCTTCATTCATGAAAAATCCGTGATCGAAATGTTTGATTTCGGAAAGGATCACAATTTTTCGGAACGCTCCAGCAAGCAGCTCCATTACCGGGTCCCCATGCAATGGTGGGTGCTGAATC
>JBBIPX010000190.1:0-4205 GCA_037442625.1 Desulfobacteraceae bacterium | reverse complement strand
GGATGACGGACCAGACCGGCTGCTCGGGATCGTCCGGCACGAGGGGAAGGTAGAAACGGACAAGCTTGTGATCGGCCCTGGCGAGCTGGAAGGCCTTCTTGCGGGAGCCGACCTCGGCGGCGATGCGGTTCAGTTCGTCGTCGAAGACGTCGCAGAGGCGCTTGGTGAAAATCAGCGGGAGGATGTAGTCCTTGTATTTGGGCGCATCCTTTGCTCCCCGAATGGAACAGGCGGCGCCCCAGATCCAGGATTCGATGGATTTCCCGTTGCCGTTATTGTTTGCCATCAGTGCTCAGTCCTTTGTTTCTATGCGCATAACAGTATCGACAGGCGGAAGAGATGCCATCCATCGCCCATACGTAACGGAAATTTTCCCGCCTGTCCAAATAATGCGCGCTATCAAGCCATTCGGCCGCCCGAAGCAATGCTTCCGTTTCACCTGTTCATGGCGATATTTCTTTATGACTGCGGGCTGCAACTCACGGAACGCGTTAAAAAGTCCGCTATCACGTCGCACCGCAACATGCAACAGAATATATGTCAGGGTCGTTTCGCGTCCGGGCGAACCCGATTTTGAATCGGCAGGGGATGCTATCTCCGGCTGCCCGAATCTGCGATGTCGCCCCTTGAAAGCGCGTCGATCACAGCTTCCCTCACTTTTTCGTACGCTGCATCGGGGCTGCTCTCATAAACGTCAAGGCCGCTGATGCTGTCCATGGAGGACATGTAACCGTCCGCATTCCGGTCGACAAGGACAAGAAGCGGTTTCTCCCGGGCGCTGCCTTGATAAACCGTAACGCTGATGGACCTGCCGTAGTCTTTTCCTTCCTTCAGGACGAACAGCATCCGGCCCAGAGAAGTCGGGATCTCGGCCAGAAAGGTGCAGACCCCATCCGGGCAAAGCGGCACCCCTTTATCGTCAAAATCTTTTATATGCGCAAACGGCCGGATGATGCCGTAGAGGTTTCTGCGGCTGTTGTATATGATGACGGGGTCTCCGGACCCGCATAAATCGAACAGCTTTTCGATGTCTTTGTCGTTTAATGCGATACACCCCTCGGTCCAGTCTCTCTCCCGGGTCTTGCCGAAATATCGGAACACCCCTCCGCCGTGTATGGCGATGTCGCAGCCCAGCCCGGTGTCGCAGGAAGTCCAGACCGATTTCCGGATGTCCTCAACGATTCTTTTGTATTCCGCTATGGATATCACCCCCGCGGAAAGGCCATTTTCGGCATTCGTGAGATTCGGGTATGAAATGCCCAATAACCGGTGAAAACGGCTTTTGAATTTTTTATGCGTGATGAAATAACGCCCCTCTGGGGTTGCACAATCAAATGCCTTGTATTTGTCCGAATCAGGGTCAATCCCGAACGAGGCCGGGAATCGGGCCGCCTGCCTGCCGTCCATGAACAGGACCAAATCCTTTCTGGCCTTGTCGATGACGATGATTCGCCCAGCCGGGAGGCGCGATGTTTCCGGCAGGGCGCCGGCGGATGACAAAATCAGGATAACATATATTATTAATTGACTTTTTAAATAGAGATGCTTTAACATACATGCGCAATTGGTGTTTTCAACCTTAACAGAAAAGGAGGTTAGAAGATGTTGACGCAATTAATGAATCGAACCTTGTCCGCGATGGTCATTTTTGTTGCGCTTCTATGCCTTGCAGGGCTTACCGGCTGCGCAACCCTCAGCAAGGAAGACAGGGCCCTTCTGGAGAGTGCAAAGCAGGCCGCGGAACAGGCCAATGCCGCCGCCGCCAGGGCCGAGGCAATTGACGAAAAGCTTGAAGCCATGGGCGCACGCCTCAACAGGGCGGCATCCAGCGCCGAGCAGGCTGCAAACAGGGCCGACATGGCCGCTGCAAAGGCGACGAATGCCACGGAACGCGCAGAAGCCGCAGCCCAAAAGACGGAGCGCATCTTCGAAAAATCCCTCAAAAAGTAGCCGTCCGCAGGTCATGGCTTTTTGGGGCGCGCCACAGCCACAGGCACCCCTGTTTTTTCCTTCAATGCCCTGAAAAGGGTCTTGAAATCGATTTCCAGAGGGCCTTTGGCTGTTTCATAATAGGACAGGTCGTCCGTTACCTTTGAAACCGGATTGGTGATTTGGTTGTCAAAATCGTCATACACCTGTATCCAGCACTGCCCGTTTCCCCATCCGATCTTGATCGGTTCATAGATGACACGGACGATTGTCCCCACCGGCACCATTTCATAGAGTTCCGCGATGTCTTCCGGATACATGCGGATGCAGCCATGGCTTACCCTTCGTCCGATTCCCCAGGGTTTGTTTGTCCCATGTATCGCATATTCCTTTTGGGAAAGGCGGAGTGCAAAATCGCCAAGCGGGTTGTCCGGCCCCGGCGGCACTTCGGCAGGGAGGTCGGGTTCCGCTTTCCTGATTGACTCCGGCACAACCCAGGTTGGATTGACGGTCTTGCTTTTTACTTTGTAGACGCCGGATTGCGTCAGAAACCCCTCTGTGCCGACGCCGATGGGGGCGGTCAGAAAATAGTCGTGGCCACCATTCGATACGAAGTAGTAAAGCCGCATCTCCGCAAGATTCACGACGATGCCGGCGCTGACGCGCTCTTGCGGGAGCACGAAAGCCGACGGAACCAGCACCAGGCTCTTGTTGGCCGGCACCCAGGGGTCAATGCCCGGGTTTGCGGCGATAATCTGATTATATCCGAGATCGAGGTCGCGTGCGATATCAAGGAGCGTTTCCGCCTCATTTACTTTCACCGAACGCATCGTACCGTAAACGGCCGTGTCGGCCGACAGTATGAAGCATCTCAAAGCCCATGAGGCGCCGGGGCAAAGCAGGAGCCAAATAAAGGCCGCCGCTCCGATAAGCAGTGGATTTGATCGATTCATGATGTGTGCCTGAACAATTGATAACAGGAGGGAAACACCGGGAAAAGAGAAGGCCGATGGGCCGTTCTTTTCCCGGCGGCAGGCGCTGATAGATCAGCTTTCGTATTTGAAGGACAGTTTGATGCGGACGCGGAAGGCCGTGACCTTGCCGTTTTCAACCTTGAGATCCTGCTGGGTGATTTCGGCGATCCGTAATTCCCTCAGGCTTTTGGATGCGGTTTCAACGGCTTTTTTTGCGGCATCTTCCCATGAGACTTCGCTGGTTCCGACGAGTTCAACAATTTTATATACACTCTCTGCTGCCATAAACGCCTCCTTTCACTGTTGTTAAGTTGATGAATACTCCGTTTTTCCGTCCCAAAATTGGTAGGGAAACCTGAAAGAGGCCGGCGGAAAAACATAATGCCGACCTCGGGGCGGCGATTTCAACAACGGCTTGGACAAATATCAGAGAACCGGATGCATCAATTTCTTTTTAAGACAATCATTAATGAACCGCGGCAGGCAAGTCAAGCGATTTTATGGACGGCTGATTTACTGAGCTTTCACCCGCGTCACCGCGGCGCCCAGCTTTTCAAATTTCTTTTCCATGGCCTCATAGCCCCTGTCCAGATGATAGACCCGGTTGACCTCGGTCTGTCCCTGCGCAACCAGGCCGGCCAGAATCAGGGAGGCGCTGGCACGAAGATCCGAGGCCATCACCGGCGCTCCGGAGAGAAAGGGCACGCCTTTAATCACCGCCGAATTGCCGGATATGGTGATGTCCGCGCCCATTCGCCGGAGTTCACCCACATGGATGAACCTGTTTTCGAAAATCGTTTCCGATATGAGACTGAGGCCCGACGCCACGGACATCAGCACCATGAACTGGGCCTGCATGTCGGTGGGAAATCCCGGATAGGGAAGTGTTTTGACATCGACGCTGGAAATCATCTCCGGGCCTTCCACGCGGATGGTTTTCCCGCAAACCAGAATCCTTGCTCCCGCCAGCCGCAGTTTGTGAATCAAAGCCTCCAGATGCCCGGGTTCGCAGTTTTCCAGGGTAACGTCCCCGCGGGTCAGGGCCGCGGCGACCATGAACGTTCCGGCTTCGATGCGGTCGGGAATGATGGAAACCGTTGCCGGGCAAAGAGAGTCAACCCCGGTGATGGTGATCACGGAAGTGCCGGCGCCGCGGATATCCGCGCCCATCTGATTCAATACATCGGCCAGCGCGACCACTTCGGGCTCGCAGGCGGCGTTTCTGAGAATGGTAACGCCTTCTGCAAGGGCAGCCGCCATCATGATGTTTTCCGTTCCGGTAACCGTCACGATATCAAAATA
>JBBIPX010000189.1:0-4303 GCA_037442625.1 Desulfobacteraceae bacterium | reverse complement strand
TGGTAGCGGGGGCTGGATTTGAACCAACGACCTTCGGGTTATGAGCCCGACGAGCTACCAGGCTGCTCCACCCCGCATCAATGGACGCATAATAGATTGAAAGCGGGCTGGAAGTCAAGCTGTTTTTTTGCGGCTGACGGCGCCTTGAGAAATGGCATTGTCAAGCATCGACAGCAGTGCTTGCTGGCAGACTTCAGTCTGTTCAAAGTAGATGGAACCGGGTGACGGTTTCAGCAGTATCCGTTTCATTCTGCTGGTGTGGCCGCCGATGATTTCAATGGCTGAGCGGGGATGGTTCAGGCATCTGGAAAGAAATTCGATGCACATCCGGTTGGCGGCGTCATCGACCGGGGGGGCCTGTATGGCTATTTTGAGTGAATCTCCGTGCGGTCCGATGATCTTGTTTCTGGAAGCGCGGGGCTGAACGTAAATTCTGATGGCGATGCCCCGGGGCGTTTCCTGAAAAAATTGCATGGGCGTTGATTTCAGATGCCGACCTATCCGGTGAAGGTGGAATGCCTGCGAATGAGATCTGTGAAGAACTCCGGCGGCCGGACCACTTTGCCGGTTTTGTCCATGAAGGCATGCCGCGTATAGGCTCTGGCCAGCGGGCGAACGCCGCTTTCATCAAAAGCCGTATAGTCGAACTTGATGCCGCCCCGGATGCCGCTGTCGAGCGCGGTTTCAATCATCAGCAGATCATCGTATTGAACCGGATTGATGAATTTGCAGTGCAGCTCGGATACGGGCAGGAAATAGCCGCGCGCTTCGATTTCCTTGTAAGGCAGGCCGATGAAGCGGAACATTTCCGCACGTGCGGCTTCAAACCAGCGGAAATAATTGGCGTGGTAGCCGAATCCCATTTTGTCGGTATCGCCGTAGATAACACGGTATGGCGTGCGGTGGGTTAGCATATCAGGGTCCCTGAAAAAGGTTATGTGCTGATGATGGTCCGAATCAATGTTTTCAGGCTGTCGTAGTCATGGGTTACCGGAAATTCTGGAAATTCCCGGATGACGTTATCCGGCGGCCGGAACAAAAGGCCTCTGTCCGCGGCTTTCAGCATGGCGATGTCGTTATAGGAGTCGCCCATGGCGATAATCTGATAGTTCAGGCTCTTCAGGGCCAGGGCGGTTTTTTCCTTGGCCCGCGGCTGACGCAGATCGTAGCTTGCGATCATGCCGCCGGCGTCAACCGTGAGGGAGTGACAAAAAAGGGTGGGCATGCCCAGTTTTTTCATCATGGGGCCGGCAAACTCCTTGAATGTATCGGAGACCACGATCACCTGCGTGACGGACCGGAGCCAGTCCAGAAATTCCAGGGCCCCTTCGAGCGGGTTCATGGTGTCAATGACGTCCTGAATATCCGATAGCTTCAAATGGTGTTCCCTGAGGAGTTGAAGGCGTTTTCTCATCAGCACGTCATAATCGGAAATGTCGCGGGTGGTCAGCCGAAGCTCGGCAATTCCGGTTTTTTCCGCAACATTGATCCAGATTTCGGGGATAAAAACGCCTTCCAGGTCTGAGCACACGATGTACATAATGCCTCGCTATGGGATTAAACGCCGCGGGCGAGAAAGCGCCTTTGGCCGCTTTTGCAAATTAGTCGGAACCGTTTGAGTCTTCCACGCGGATCAATGCCGGCATGTCGCTGACAACCTCGAGCTGAACGATCTCGGAAAGGGCCTGCTGAACATTGGATTCCTTGGCCAGGTGCGTCATCATGACAAGCGGAACGGAGCCTTCGGATTTGCGGCCTTTCTGGTGTACGGATTTCAGGCTGATGCCGTGGTTTCCCAAAATCCCTGAAATTTTCGACAGCACGCCGGGCTGGTCAAGGGCGGCGAACCGGAAATAATAGTGAGAGATGATTTCATCCACCGGCAGGACCGGAATCCTGTGAATCTGATCCCTCTGGTAGGAAAGCAGCGGCACCCTTCCGAGAGCGCCGGCCAGCAGGTTTCTGGCAATGTCCACAAGATCGCTGACAACGGCGCTGGCTGTCGGCATCATGCCGGCACCCTTGCCGTAGAGAAGGATGTCCCCTGCGGCATCGCCGGTGATGGTGATGGCATTCAGCGGACCATTGACGCTGGAAAGGATGTTGTCAAAAGGAATCATGGTCGGATGAACCCTGGCCTCGACGGCATTTCCTCTGTTTTTGCTGATCGCCAGAAGCTTGATTTTGTAACCGAACTGTCCGGCGAATTCAATGTCCAGGGGGGTTATTTTGGATATGCCCTCAACATAAATGTCATCGAGGCAAAGATCGGCCCCGTAAGCAAGAGATGTCAGAATCGCCAGTTTGTGGGCTGTATCAAAGCCTTCGACATCCAGCGTGGGGTCCGCCTCCGCAAATCCCTTGCTCTGGGCTTTTGTAAGGGCGGTTTCAAACGTGCCGCCTTCATCGGTGATTTTGGATAGAATGTAGTTGCAGGTCCCGTTCAAAATTCCGGACATGGCCCGGATACGGTTTCCGGCAAGCGATTCCCGAAGCGTTTTGATCACAGGCATGCATCCGCCGACGCTGGCCTCAAAGGCAAGCTCCACCCCTTTTTCCGCGGCAATCCGAAAAAGGCTGTTGCCGCTGCTTGCAATAAGCGCCTTGTTGGCGGTGACCACCTGCTTGCCGTTGGCGATGGCATTCAGGATCAAGGTTTTGGCGATGCCAAGGCCGCCGATGGTTTCAATGACGATATCAATATCCGGATCTGTGACGATTGCATTCGCGTCCTTCGTCATCACCCCTTTTTCAAAGTTGATTCCCCGGTCCCTGTCAGTGTCGATATCGGCAACCCGTTTCAGGTTGAGCGCAGCTCCCACCCGGGACCGCAGGATATCCTGATTCTGGATCAGTAACCGGGCGACTCCGGTGCCGACCGTACCGCAACCCAGAAGTCCGATGCTGATTGTTTTCATGCTACATGACCTTTCGGATGCCCCGGACGGCCTGATTGATCCGCATGGGATTCTCAATCAGGGCAAACCGGACGTATTCATCGCCGTATTCGCCAAAGCCCAGGCCGGGAGAAACGGCCACCTGGGTTTCGTTGATCAGAAATTTCGCAAATTCCACGGACCCCATTTTGACGAAGCTGTCTGGAATCTTGGCCCATACAAACATGGTTCCCCTGGGGCTTTTGATCTCCCAGCCGATCCGGTTCAGGCCGGAAATCAGTGCGTCCCTTCTTTCCATATAGGTGTCCCGCATTTCCTGAACGCATTCCTGGGGACCGTTCAGGGCGATGATGGATGCGATCTGGATGGGTTGAAAAACCCCGTAATCCAGGTAACTTTTGATGCGCTTCAATGCACTGACGGTTTCGGCGTTTCCCACGCAGAATCCCATGCGCCAGCCGGCCATGCTGTAACTTTTGGACAGGGAAAAAAATTCCACGCCCACATCCTTTGCACCCTTGGCCTGAAGAAAACTGGGTGCCTTGTACCCGTCAAAGGTCAGATCCGCATAGGCAAAATCATGGATGACCAGCATGTCGTTCTCTTTGGCGAAATCCACGATTTTCTGGAAAAAATCCAGATCAACGACTTCGGTTGTGGGGTTGTGGGGATAGGATATGATGAGCACCTTGGGCCGCGGCCAGGTCTGTTTCGTTGCATTGATCAGGTTTTCGAAAAAATCATGGTCCGGACCCACGGGAATTCCCCGGACATCGCCGCCGGCGATGATGGCGGAATAGGGGTGAATCGGATAAGTGGGGTTGGGGGTAAAGACCACATCACCCGGCCGGATGGTGACCAGAACCAGGTGGGAGAGGCCTTCCTTGATGCCGATGGTCACGATCGCCTCGGAGTCCGGATCGATATCCACGTCAAAACGCCGTTTGTACCATTCGGATATGGCCAGACGCAGGCGGGTGATTCCCATCGATGCGGAATAGCGGTGGTTGTGTGGCTTTTGCGCCGCTTCAATCAGTTTGTCGACAATATGGCGGGGCGTTCCCAGATCCGGGTTGCCCATCCCCAGATCAATGATATCTTTCCCCGCATGTCTGGCCTCCATCTTGATCTTGTTGACGGTGGCAAAGACATATGGCGGCAGTCGGTCCAGTCTGGCAAATTTCGTCACGATACACCTCTGAAAAAGGATGCAATCCGTCAGGATTGGATAAAAGAGCAGGCACGGCTTAATCCACTCTTGTTGTTGGAAAATCCATGCTGTTTCATACAATACAACGGGGCCCATGTCAAAAAAGTTTTGACTTTTGAGCCAATATTGTTTAAATATTCCGAATAATTTCAAGTTTTTCGTCCATTATCAAGGAGATACTCATGGCCAAGTCGCT
>JBBIPX010000188.1:0-4480 GCA_037442625.1 Desulfobacteraceae bacterium | reverse complement strand
CCCGGAAACGGATCACGGCCACTTCTTCAATCTGAGTTGCCGAAAACATTTCATGTTCCAGCGACATTCAAGGTCTCCCTGTATGGATGTGTTAAACTGAAAGAAAAAACGCTCCGCCTTCAGCCTTCTGCCTTCAATCCGATTTTTAGTCTGAGGTTTCGGTTTTCAATCCAGATTTTTGCCATAATCACCGTCGGGATCAGCACCACGATCATGTTCAGCGTATCAGAGGGATAAAAGAGCAGAACCGCGCAGACCCCGACAATAGCGCGTTCTAGATTCGACAGATTCCGATAGAAATATCCGATGACCGCGGCATTCAGATAAAAGACGGCCAGAATGGAAAAGAAAAATCGGGTGACGATCACGACAAGCGCCTGATTCAGCGGCAGGTTATCCAGTATCGGCAGCACCAGAACCGCGGTTCCGCTGAAAGACAAAATAAAGGTCAGTCCGATCAGGTATTTGGGAATCGCCACCCGCGATGCGAAAATGCCGGTCCTGATCGGATCGGTTCCCATGACCGCGGCCGCGGCATATGCGGAAAGGGCCACGGGCGGCGTAACTTCAGCCAGCACCGCGTAATAAAAAAGAAACATGTGGGTTGCCATGAGGGCCGCCTGCTCCGGAATGCCGTTTAACATGGCCAATTTTTGAATGGTCGGTGCGGTCAGGGCCGAGGTCAGCACGTATGTGGCGATGGGCGGCACGCCCATTCCCAGCAGCAGGCTGAAAAAACCGGTAAACAGGGTTGCCATCAAGAGGCTGCTGCCGCAGATGTTCATCAATATGATGGAAAATTTTGAAGCCAGGCCGCTCATGACCATCATGGACATGATCATGTTGGCCGCGATCACGGCGCTTGCAATCGGCAGCAGGGAGGTGATGCCTTCCGCCAGGGCCTCGAACAGGTTTTTCAGAGGGGGGCGGATGGTGGGATCCAGAAAAGCAAAAACCACAAAGAGCGCGGTTGCCGCCGTAACCGTGATATTGATGGAATACCCTTGATATATCAAATAGATGATGAATACAATCGGGACGAATACGTAGCAGTACCGCCAAAAATAGGAAAAATTGATGTCGGTGTTGATTTCAAGCTGCGGCAGTTTTACTTTTTTGACGTAAATCTCGTTGTAGATGACGATGCCGGCCAGATACAGCAGCATCGGACCGATCGCCATGGCAATTATCTTGGAGTATGGAATGGAGAGAAGCTCGACCATCAGAAATGAGATGGAGCCCATGACCGGCGGCGTGATATAGGCGATCGAACCGACCGTTGCAACGATACCCGCGGCAACCAGCTTGTCATAGCCGACTTTATCATACAGCGGCTTTGTCAGGGTTGCCACAAACTGTGTGTCCGCCGCCCCGGACCCCGAAAACATGCCCATGAGAACGGCCATGACCGCGCTGCACCGTCCCGGCGAGGCCGGACTTCTTCCGACAAAGAGAAGGGCGATGTTGGCGATGATTTTTCCGAAATTGAGCCGGGTGACGACAGCCCCGAGGGTCGTGAAATAAATGAGGTACTTCAGGGAAACGCCGGTGATGGTTCCAAAAATGCCGGCCTCTGTTTCGCAATACATTTTTCCGAGCAGCATGTCCAGATCAAATCCGGGGCTTGCGAAAACCCCGGTGATCCGGTTGCCGAATATATTGTACAGAAAGAAAAAGATAACAAAAATCGGCATGATCGGGCCGCTCATCCGGAAAATAACCCCCAGGACCAGCATCATTTCACTGAAAGCCATGAGCAGATCCCAGGGCTCGGGCATAATGGCCCGGTAGATGAGCTTGTCGTAATTGACGACCAGATAGATAAAGGGCAGAAAGCACAGAATGGCGCAGGCGATGTTGGAAAATTTCTGAACGGGCGGAATCAGGGGCGGCAGCATGGTGACGGCCCATATGGCGGCCGCGGACACCTTCAGTGCCACCGGAATGTCCATCTTGACGAATTCATAAAGAATCAGGGCAGTCAGCGCCGCCAGGATCATGCCGCCGGTAAATTCCCTGTTTTTCAGGCGGACATAACTGATCATGTATCCGAGCAATGCCACCAGAAACACGTGCACGGCCCGCTGGACCTGGGTCAGGTCCAGGATGGAGATGTGCAGGCCCGCAAACGGCGTGTAGGGGTGAACGACCAGATAGACATGATAGAGGGTTCCTAAAATCGCCAGATAATACAGCAGCTTTTTCATCAGATTGTCCATAATAGTTTTACCTCCAGACAGCCGTCTTTCAGGGAAAAGTTGTAAAAGCCCAGCGTCAGCTCAATTCCCTTCATGGAGCATAAATTCAGGGTATTTGTCGATTCTCTTGAAACGGCATTGTTCATGGAGTAAAGACCGCTCGTATAATAAGCTTCGGTGGTTTCATCCGTCACCACCGCAAATTTCCGGAAAAGTCCCCCGATTCGAAAATGAATCAAGACGGGCTGTTCCGTAACCGAGTTCACAAAACGTATCGTTCCGGTCTGCCAGCGAAGCAGCACCAGCAGACGGGTGCCGCTGTCCAGTTTAACAACCGCGGGTTTGAGAATCAAAAACAGACACCCCGTTACAATGACAAACACAAGGCACCGGCGTTTTGTCATGGCCGGTTTTATTTCACAAGACCCTTTTCCTTGAAGAACCGGATGGCGCCGGGATGGAAGGGAATCGCGGTTTTACCGATAAATTTGGCCGTGCTTTCCAGGGTCGTATCCTTTGCGGATTTTACGGCGGATCGAAGGGTGTCGATATTGTCAAAAACGGCCTTTGTAATGGCATAAGCCGTTTCTTCCGGCAGGGAATCCGGGCAGACGAACATGTTCCAGAAAGCCAGGGTCGGCGTGTCAACCGCCGTTCCATAGACTTCCTTGGGGATGATCAGCGAATCGGTCAATCCGGCGAATTCTTTCTCGAACTCCGGAACCCCCGCGTCACTGTCTGAAATGGGTACGATATGAAGTTTCAAGCCCTTGCGGGTCAGGGTGTTGGACATTTCAACAATGGAGCCGGTCGGCAGGCCTCCGGACCAGAAATAGGCATCGATGGTGCCGTTAATGAGGGCTTCGTCCGATTCAGAGGCCCCGAGTTTTTCCCATTTCTTGAATTTTTCCGGATCGATTTTGGCCGATTTCAGCAGATTGAATGCCGTAAACTCCGTTCCGGACCCGGGCGCTCCGGTGGATATTTTTTTGCCGGCAAGATCGGCCAATTTGACGATACCGGACTTGTCCGTTGTGATGATATGCATATAATTCGGGTACATCATCCACAGGATGCCGGCTTTAACGGGTTTTTCCGCAAATTTCTCATGTTTTCCCGTAACCGTGAAATAGGCCGTGTCCGGAAGCACCGTGCCCAGAAAAAAAGTGCCCTTTGCAGCATCTGTCTTATCCCGGATAAGCATCATGTTGTCAACCGAAGCCGCGGTTTGCATGGCAACGGTTGTTGGAAATCCGTTCTTACCCAAGATTTCAGATACCTGCGTTCCATAATAATAGTAGACCCCGCCGATGCCGCCGGTGGCGATGACGAGTTTCGGTCCCGCAGCATGTGAACTTGCCGCTGTAATCAGAAAAAGCGCCAGAACCAGGATACCGATTTTCTTCATGGAGTACTCCTTTGCCGTATATATGGGGTCAGTTTGCATGTGCTCCCGACGGAGCATGGTGGCAATGCTTCCTTCCTGCATGGTGGTTCCTTTCAAAGCAAACCGATTGAAATTGACGAACTCGGCGGGGAAAGTCAAGAAGTAAATAATGCGGATTCAGAAAAAAATGACGCCGTGACATCAGCAAACCCGCATGTTGAAGCAACGGAACCGTCCGTGCGCCGTTTTCCGCCGATACCGTCTCGATCTTGCCGATGCCGCACGCCGGCATCGTTTTCAAGCCGATGCACATAGTTCATAACCGGAATCTTCGGATGAACCGTCGGTCGATATAATCCTTGATGAGAAATGCCAACCGATTGCCAAAAATCAAGCCATTCTTGTAAAAAATGCCGCTGCCGTCCCCCATGTTCAGGATCAGGAGAAAACCGCCGCCGGGGTCAAAGGCGCCAAGGCTTTTGCCGTTCATGGCTGCCATGAGATTGTGAAAGAGCACCGGGTTTTGCCGGACGGCATAAACCCCCACCTTCTCCAAAGGACGGTCCTCAAAATAAATGCAGTCCCCGCCGCCGAATATTTCGGCATATCCGGTGCTCTGAAGATATTGGTTGACCCTGAGCCCGCCGCCGGGGCCGGTCGGCAGCCCCGACTCGGCAATCAGGGGTGAGGGGCTGACGCCGGTTGCCAGAAAGGTAAAATCGACTTTGCGGGAATTTCCGGAATCCAGCCGGATCTCCTTGTTTTTCACAGCCGTTGCGGGACTGTTTTCAAATATTTGAATGCCGCGCCTGTCAAAAGATCGAAGCGCCATGATTCGCACTTTTTCGGGGAATCTTTCAAGAACGCGGTTTTTGCTGAACAATGAAATATCAAA
>JBBIPX010000187.1:0-4511 GCA_037442625.1 Desulfobacteraceae bacterium | reverse complement strand
GGATCCGTCCGGCGGGGGCCTTGCGCTTCAGGAGCATTTCGTGTCGGTTAAAAAGGTGTGAGAATGGATATTAACTGTGATATGGGGGAGAGCTTCGGCAGCTACAGCATAGGGGATGACGAAAAAATCATTGCCTACATCACATCCGCCAATATCGCCTGCGGATATCATGCCGGGGATCCGCAGGTGATGGCGCAAACCGTTGCGATCGCCGGACAGCACCGGGTTTCCATCGGCGCCCATCCGGGTTATCCGGACCTTATGGGATACGGCAGACGGCATATGGAAACGTTTCCGGGAGAAATATCAAATTATGTCCTGTATCAAATCGGTGCGCTTTCGGCGTTCACCCGGGCTGCCGGCGTAAAGCTGCAACATGTCAAACCGCACGGCGCCCTTTACAATCAGGCGGCAAGGGATGAGTCCGCCGCCCGGGAAGTGATCCATGCCGTCAAAGCGTATGATCCGGAGTTGATACTCTTTGTGCTGGCTGGATCGCTTTGCGAAGAAATGGCCATTGCAGCCGGACTTCGCGTGGCGCGAGAGGCTTTCCCGGACCGGGCATATCTGAAAAGCGGCCAGCTTGCTCCCCGGTCCATGCCGGGGGCTGTCCTGCATGATCCGGACAGGGTCCGGGACCGTGTGGTCAAACTGGCGGCTACCGGTATGCTGACAAGCATCGATGGACAAGAAATCAATCTGAAAGCGGATACCCTTTGCATCCATGGGGATACGCCGGGCGCCTGGAATCTTGCGGCCGGGATTCGCGGCGCCCTGGAAGAAAACGGGATTCGGATCCTTCCGGTCTGCCAATCCGTTTGAAAGCGCAAGGCGCGCGAAAAATGCTGTTGCCGTCAATCGGTTACGTCATAAATGGCGTCAGATGTTCCGGGAACGGATAATCAGCATGGGACGATCGATCTGCTGCAGGACGCCGGCCGCCACACTGCCGTAAAATACCCGCGACATCCCGCTCCTGCCATGACTGGCCATTGCAATCAGGTCGGCATTTTCCCTCTGGGCAACGGAAATAATGGTGTCCACCACCGGCCCCTGTTCCACGAATTTCCGGACATCAATTCCTTTTTCCCTGAATTCTCCCAGGCGTCCGGACAGATAGGTGCTGATTTCCTCGTATCTGTGATTGAAGTCTTTCAGGCTTTCCTTGACCGTGTCTGTCAGCGCGCTGGTCATGTGAAGGGATGGATTTGCGATCTGCAGCGGCTCCATTACCTGAATAAAAATCACTTTCGCCTTGTATTGAACGGCCAGATTTTCAACATGGGGAAGTATGTTCTCGGCCCTGGCCGATCCGTCCAGTGGAACCAGTATGGTTTGATACATCGATGGACTCCTTTGTGCAAAAAAGGTTCAGAATCAATGATCGGGTTAGTCGCACGCATCGATTCCGCCCTTTTGGGGGATTATCCGGATAATCGGCGCCGGATTGGTTTAAATTAAAATGCTATATGTTCCGGGCGCGAATTATCAATATGGGCCGGTCGATTTTTTGCATGACGCCGGCAGCCACACTGCCGTAAAATACCCTGGACAGCCCGCTCCGGCCATGACTTGCGATGGCGATCAGCTCCGCGTTCTCCCGCTGCGCAACAGAAATGATGGTTTCCACCGCAGGGCCTTGTTCGACAAGAACAGCGGTGTCGATTCCCTTTTGCTGAAACCCCGCCTGAATGCCGGCCAGGTAAGCGGTGATTTCTTCCTTCCTGCGTTTAAAATCGATCAGGTATTCATGGATGACATCCGTCTGAAGGGTGGTTTCATAAAGTGACGGATTGACGAATTGAAGTGGCGGTTCCACAACCTGAAGAAAAATCACTTTCGACTTGAACTGCGCGGCCAGATCTTCAACATGGGGAAGAATGCTCTCGGCCCTGGGAGATCCGTCCAAAGGTACTAATAGTGTTTGATACATTGATTGCCTCCTTTATTCACTGAGGGTTTGACTGAGAACCGGTTCCCGGTTAGCTGTTCCGTGTCCGGATAATGAGCATGGGGCGGTCGATTTTTTGCAGGATGCCGGCAGCCACACTGCCGTAAAATACCCTGGACAGCCCGCTCCGGCCGTGACTTGCGATGGCGATCAGGTCTGCGTTTTCACGACCGGCAACCGTGATGATGGTTTCCACCACGTCGCCCTGTTCGACAAAAACAGCCGACTCAACCCCTTTTTTTCGAAAAACGGCCTGAAATCCGGCCAGATAAGCGGTTATTTCGTCTTTTTTCCGCTTGTAATCGATCAGATACTCATGGATGACATCGCCGGGCATGCTGTTTTCGTAAAGGGAAGGGTTCACGAATTGAAGGGGTGGCTCCACCACCATGAGAAAAATCACTTTAGAGCTGAACTGCATGGCCAGATCCCACACATGGGGAAGAATCATCTCGGCTCTGGGAGAACCGTCCAGCGGGACCAAAAGGGTTTGATACATGGAAAAGCCCTCCGTTCATAAAACGCCGCGTTCGGGATTTCAAGCGGGAAGCCGCTTTCTTTTCTGTTAATGTATCTGCAAAAACTATGCAATAATAAAATAAGCGCATGGAAAAAAATCATTTCAGGCAGGGCATGGTGTTCGGTCCCGCGGCAGATGAGACAATCTGCTGTTTCGAGGGCTAAAAACACTTCAAAACGGGCTTCCGGAAAGGGTTGCTTTTACATATTGTAAAAAATGCTGACTGCTTACGGCCGAGCTTCGGGTTCCGCAAGGTGGTTTCTGGAAATGTCCGGCCAACGACGGGATTGTATTTCCCGGAGTTGGCCGGATGAGAAATTGATTGATGAGAAATATTTGGATGAGAAGTTGATGGATGGATATTGATCCGGATGGCATTTTCCGGTTCAGGCCAGGCTTGCGGAACCTGGCCTGAACGCAGGACGCGCTGAAGTTAATACATCTCATCGTCCATGTCGTCCATACCGGCGCCAGGAGCCGCTTTGGAGGCTTTCTTGGGTTTTTCGGTGATCATGGCCTCTGTGGTCAGCATCATGCCGGCAACGGAGGCGGCATTCTGAAGGGCGAATCGAACCACTTTGGTGGGGTCGATCACACCGGCGGCAATCAGGTTTTCATACACCGACGTGGCGGCATTGAATCCAAAGTCCGCTTTCCCTTCCAAAACTTTGTTTAGAACCACGGAACCTTCCAAACCGGCATTCTCGGCAATCTGACGGAGCGGCGCTTCCAGTGCCCGCCTGAGTATTGCAATGCCGTGCGCCTGCTCTCCCTTGACCGCCATCTTGTCCAGTGCCTTGATGCAGCGGACCAGCGCAACACCGCCGCCCGGAACAACGCCTTCTTCGACAGCCGCTCGGGTGGCGTTCAGGGCGTCTTCCACGCGGGCTTTCTTTTCTTTCATCTCGGTTTCCGTGGCGGCTCCCATTCGGATCACCGCAACGCCGCCGATCAATTTGGCCAGACGTTCCTGAAGCTTTTCCCTGTCGTAATCGGAAGTGGTTTCTTCGATCTGGGCACGGATCTGGCGAACCCTGCCCTCCATGGCCTTGCGGTCGCCGCCGCCGTCAATGATGGTGGTGTTGTCCTTGTCGATCTTGACGCTTTTGCATTTTCCCAGGTCTTTGAGTGTCACATTTTCAAGCTTCATCCCCAGGTCTTCTGAAACCATGCGGGTGCCCGTAAGAATGGCGATGTCTTCCAGCAGGGCCTTGCGACGGTCTCCGAATCCGGGAGCCTTTACAGCCGCAACCTGAAGCGTGCCGCGAAGTTTGTTCAATACCAGGGCTGCGAGGGCTTCGCCTTCCACATCTTCTGCGATGATCAGAAGGTTTCTTCGGGATCTGGCGGTCTCTTCCAGCAGCGGCACCATATCTTTCAGGCTGCTGATCTTTTTTTCATGAATCAGTATCAGCGGCTCATCCAGAACCACTTCCATTCTTTCACGGTTTGTCGCAAAATGGGCAGAAATATACCCGCGATCAAACTGCATGCCTTCGACCACATCAAGGGTGGTTTCCATGCCTTTGGCCTCTTCAACGGTAATCACGCCTTCCTTGCCCACTTTTTCCATGGCTTCGGAAATGATATTGCCGATGATTTCATCATTGTTGGCTGAGATGGCGCCGACCTGGGTGATTTCAAGCTTGTTCTTGGTGGGTTTGGAGATGGCTTTCAATTCCGTCACGATTGCGGCAACCCCTTTTTCAATGCCGCGCTTGATGGCCATGGGGTTTGCGCCGGCAGCCACCAATTTCTGGCCCTCAATGTAGATGGACTGTGCCAGAACCGTTGCGGTTGTGGTGCCGTCGCCGGCGATATCGCTGGTTTTGCTGGCAACAACCTTCACCATCTGGGCGCCCATATTCTCGTATTTATCCGGCAGCTCGATTTCCTTGGCCACGGTCACGCCGTCCTTGGTTACCGTCGGGGAGCCGAAGGTTTTTGACAGGACCACGTTTCTTCCCTTGGGTCCAAGGGTCACCTTGACTGCGTCTGCCAGTGCATTGACGCCGTTTAACATATGCTCTCTTGCTTCAG
>JBBIPX010000186.1:0-4533 GCA_037442625.1 Desulfobacteraceae bacterium | reverse complement strand
TTCACAACAATCTGGCCATTGCATACCTGGAAAGCGGGGAGCATGCGCTGGCCATTTCGCATTGCGACAAGGCGCTGGCCCTCGGCTATGAAGTGGCTTCAGAGATCTGCGATGAAATCGATCAGCTTCGCGGAAAAATGTCTTGAAGCATGCCGGGGAGAAGACCGCGTTCCGCGAACCGGCGCCTTCGGTTGCCGCACCCGTGACATTTGGTTATTTTTTATCATCCCTATCTGAGGCCGTTGAAGAAAACGGCGCCCTCTGGCACTCCCCCTTCCCGATTTCCCGAAATCCACAGAAAACCGGGCCAGGCGATCCGGCCGGAATGGAGCTGACCTATGGAGACTATTTCCTGGCTGTGCGTCGGTTTCTTGAGGATCGCAAGTTCAGGGTCGTCACCAAAGCAATCTCCGAGATCTGGAACCGGCCCTGCGGTTTTCGGGACATAACCGCGGTTCGTGTATTTCTGGTAAAACACGGTCAGTTTTATCACCCTTCACGGGTCCAGGCGCAGGCAGGGGGACAGGTCTTCAATTTCGTACTCAATGTTGCGCTGTCTTCTTCAGGGAAAAGCTGTATCCAGCGGGAATTTGACATACTGAGCCGTATGAGCCGGATGCCTTGCGGCGTGTATCTTCCAAAAGGTTACGGCTATGGAGAGCTTTGCCTGCCGAAAGGACAATCCGTGAAGCTCTTTCTCGGGCAGTGGTTTGATGATTTCCATGAATTTCACATGTCCCTGGATCCAGAGGACAAACATCATAAAATACGGTTATGGGACGGCGTGCCGTCACTTCGATTTCTGTCATCCCGGCAGACCCTGGAGTTGTACCGGCAGATTGCCGTGATTTTAACCGAATGTTACGATCCGGACTCCTTTATGCAGGTCTTTCCCTGGCATCACGCCGCGGGGGACTTCATCGTCAGTTGCTCAAACAGTTTGCTGCAAGCAAGATTGATCACGGTGCGTCAGTACGGGGCGCTGTTTGACAGTCCGGATAAAGATGATGCCGCGCTTCTTGACGCCATGCTCTTTTTTCTTGTCAATCTATCCATTCGCACCCGCCTTGACAGGCTGGACGGGGTGGGTGATGTGGTTTGGGCCGGGCTTCCGGCGGTTGAAGGAACGGTGCAGGGATTCATGGAGGCGCTTTCCGTAAAAATCCCGCGCCGGGATTTGCAGTTTCGGAAATATTCGGCATCTGTTTCACTTTCTGCGATGACGGAAGCTTGCGAAGCTGTGGCGGATTCCTATCACCCCCTTGCACCGGAACTTGCGGTCATTCGATACCATCTGGATGCGCATGCCGCCGAATTGTCCGCGTCGCTGATGGCGTTTTCAACTTGAAAATTCCATTGACCATTGTCGTTACCTTTTTCATTGACAAATATCAGGATTGATTTTATACATTTTCCTTGATTAAAAATTATCAGGGTGACATGCCTTATCAATATCTATCTACCAACATATATTTTGACATGGTTTGAAAGGAGGTGACTTTCATCACCTGGTTCGGGCATTGCCCGCTTCAGGTATTTTCAAGTTTTTGGAATCGGTAATGGATTTTTAATATTAATCATACTGGAGGTAAACGATGGCAAAACATGCAACCCCATTGTTGGACCAGCTTGAATCCGGCCCATGGCCGAGTTGGGTGTCCGACATTAAGCAGGAAGCTGAGACGAGAGCCAAAAATGTAAAAGGAATTGATTATCAGATTCCTGTTGATGTTTGCGAAGATGTGTTGGGCTTGATGGAACTGACGTATGCGCAGAAAAGAACGCACTGGAAACACGGCGGGATCGTCGGCGTTTTCGGTTACGGCGGCGGCGTTATCGGAAGATATTGCGACCAGCCGCAGCAATTCCCGGGTGTTGCCCATTTTCACACGGTTCGCGTCAGCCAGCCGGCCGGTAAATATTATACCAGCGCTTATCTGAAAGACATCTGTGACCTGTGGGAACGGCGCGGCAGCGGCCTGACCAATATGCACGGATCCACCGGCGATATCGTTTTTATCGGCACCACCACCCCGCAGCTTGAAGAAATATTTTTTGAACTGACCCATAATTTGAATCAGGATCTCGGCGGATCCGGCTCCAACCTGCGGACCCCGTCGGACTGCATCGGTTCTTCCCGCTGTGAATATGCCTGTTATGATACCCAGGCCCTTTGCCATGCCATGACCCTGGATTATCAGGACGAGCTGCATCGCCCGGCCTTTCCGTATAAATTTAAATTCAAATTTGATGGTTGCCCCAACTGCTGCGTGGCCTCCATTGCCCGTTCGGACATGTCCTTTATCGGAACCTGGAAGGATGACATTCGCATCGACCAGAAAGCCGTTCAGGCCTATATCGGCGGCGAGCTCAAACCCAATGCCGGCGCACATTCGGGCCGCGACTGGGGAAAATTCGACATCGCCAAGGAAGTGATTGAGCTTTGCCCGACCAAATGCATGTGGCTGGATGGCGGCAAACTGGTTATCGACAACAAGGAATGCACGCGCTGCATGCACTGCATCAACGTCATGCCGAGAGCGCTTCGCATCGGGCAGGACACGGGTCTGTCGATTCTGGTCGGCGCCAAGGCGCCGATTCTGGATGGCGCGCAGATGGGCTCCCTGCTGGTTCCGTTCATCAAGGTGGAAGAACCCTATGATGAAATCAAGGAAGTCATTGAAAGCGTCTGGGATTGGTGGATGGAAGAAGGAAAGAACCGCGAACGTTTGGGCGAGCTGATCAAACGTCAGGGCTTCCAGAAACTGCTTGAAGTCACCAATATCGATGCCATGCCGCAGCATGTCCAGGAACCGCGTCACAATCCGTATATTTTCTGGAGAGAAGACGAGGTCGAGGGCGGTTTTGAGCGGGAAATCACCGAATTCAGAAAACACCATCAGAGATAGGGGGTAACAACAATGGCATTTATTTCATCAGGTTACAATCCTGACAAGCCGATGGAAAATAGAATAACGGATATTGGTCCACGGCATTTTGAAGAGTTCTATCCGCCGGTTATCAAGGCCAACAAAGGTAAATGGCTGTATCATGAAATTCTGGAACCCGGTGTTCTGGTGCATGTTTCCGAGACCGGCGATGAAGTCTATACGGTCCGGGTCGGCGGCGCGCGCCTTATCAGTTGTACCCACATCCGCGAAATCTGCGAAATCGCCGACAAGCACTGCGACGGTTATGTCCGGTTTACCACCCGTAACAACATCGAGTTCATGGTGGATAACAAGAACAAGGTCGCCGCCCTGAAAGCGGATCTGGAAAGCCGTAAATTTGCCGGCGGTTCCTTCAAGTTCCCGATCGGCGGCACCGGTGCGGGCATTACCAACATCGTCCACACCCAGGGGTGGATTCACTGCCACACTCCGGCCACCGATGCATCCGGCCCGGTCAAGGCAACGATGGATGTTCTGTTTGACGACTTCAAATCCATGAGAATGCCGGCGCACCTGCGGGTTTCTCTGGCCTGCTGCCTGAACATGTGCGGCGCGGTCCACTGCTCGGATATCGCCATTCTGGGTTTTCACCGCAAACCGCCCATGCTGGACCATGAATACCTGGACAAAATGTGCGAAATCCCGCTGGCAATCGCTGCCTGCCCGACCGCCGCAATTCGTCCCTCGAAAGTCGAACTGCCCGGCGGCGCGACCGTCAACAGCGTCGCGGTGAAAAACGAACGGTGCATGTACTGCGGTAACTGCTACACCATGTGCCCGGCCATGCCGCTGGCCGATGATGTGGGCGACGGCATTGTTCTGATGGTCGGCGGCAAAGTCTCCAACCGTCTGAGCCGTCCGACATTTTCAAAAGTCGTTGTTGCCTTTATTCCCAACGAACCCCCGAGATGGCCGACCACGACGGCCACGATCAAAAAAATCGTTGATGTGTATGCATCCAACGCCAAGAAATATGAACGTCTTGGCGAATGGGCCGAGCGGATCGGCTGGGAAAGATTCTTCGAGAAATGCGAAATTCCGTTCACGCACCACCTCATCGATGACTTCCGGGATCCGGCCTATTACACCTGGCGTCACACGACCCAGTTCAAGTTTTAATTAGGTCTAATAATTTCCGGCTGAGCGGGTATCCGCTCAGCCGGAATTCATGACAACAAAAGAGGCGAAGAAATGGATAAAGAAGCTGGGAAAAAGGCTATTGTGGAATATTTGACGAAAAAAGCAAAGTCAAAATCCAAATTTTATCTCAAGGATTTTTACGAAGTGATTCCCGAGGAAAAACCCCGGGATGTCAAAAACCTGGTCAATGAAATGGTAAGAGAGGGTACTCTGGAATACTGGTCAAGCGGCAGCACCACGATGATCGGCCTTAAAGGTACGGGAAAGCAGGCTGCAGCCGAAGACGAAGATTAAATTCCGCTTCTTACTGAAAACTATCCGTCAGTGAAATCTCCGAGAATGATCATCTCCGCCTTAAGGGGCGGATCGGGCAAAACAATCCTGTCCATCGGTGTTATCGGCGCATGGAAACAGCAAGGCAAAACCGTAATACCCTTCAAAA
>JBBIPX010000185.1:0-4753 GCA_037442625.1 Desulfobacteraceae bacterium | reverse complement strand
CAATAAAATCCATATGGGAAACCGCGGCTTCGCCGGTGTTGTCGGAATCGTTCATGATGGCCAGGGACGCCTTTTCCGGCGGATCTTCGCCGAAAACCCGTCTGTAATCGGTCAGGATATCCACCCTTTCATCCACCCATTGGCCAAGAAGCGCAGTGCCGGAACGAAGGGGGATCATTTTTGCCCGATCGGTATAGGGATTATCGAAAAAAGGCTCCGCGACTTGGCGGCTGGCCCAGACATAATTCAAACTGGCCAGCGGCGGATACTGGCCGTATATTTTTTTTGCAAGGCCGTAGAGCGCGCGCTGCGCAAGTCCTGCTTTGTCAGGATCGTATTCAAAGATCACATACACCCGAAGCGGGTAATCATCCCCCTGCTTGGTGTGGGGATCCGCATTGGAATAAACGTTGTCCACCTTCCATCGCCATCGCACGATCGGATAGCGGAAGGGGTTGAAACTTCCCTTGTAAACGATTCCGGATGCGGACGCATGGCTTCGGGTGGTCAGAATCCGGTTGCCGTCGGGTTCGGGCGTGATGACATATTCGCTGTGTTTTTTAATTTTGGGAAAGGTAAGCGGTTTCCAGTTGTCAAGATTGTTGAAGTCCTCGCGAAACGCAATATCTGGCTCCATCGCGGATACGGCTGAAACAAAGAGCAACTGCGCCGTCAGTACCGCAAGGATGAACCGAATGGCGCATTTCATTGTGATATCTCCACGGCACCTGCTGCGCTGTCCTTGGAATGATCGCGGGCCACAAGAATATAAATGGACGGAATGACAAAGAGCGTGAAAAACGTGCCGATGGTCATACCACCGACCAGCACAAGACCGATCGAATTTCTGGCCGCGGCCCCAGCTCCGGTAACCAGAGTCAAGGGGAAATGGCCGGCGATGGTGGCGCCGCTGGTCATAAGAATCGGCCGAAGGCGGGTCAGGGCGGCCTCATACACGGCCTCCCGCTTGGTTCGGCCCTGTTCCTGAAGCTTGTTGGCAAACTCCACCACCAGAATGCCGTTTTTGGAAACCAGACCCACCAGGGTCACCAGGCCAACCTGGGAATAGATGTTCAGGGTCGTCGTCCAGCCTTTGGTCCAGAAGGGTACATTCGGGTCCGGCATTTTCAGAAAAGTGAAAATGAGGGCGCCGAACATCGCCAGCGGCACCGACCCGGCCAGAATCACGAAGGGATCCCGGAAGCTGTTGAACTGGGCGGCAAGCACCAGAAAAATAAGGGTCATGGCAAGCGCAAAGGCAAAGATGAATTTGTTGCCTTCCGTTCGGAGCTGCCGCGACTCTCCGGTGTAATCAATCACATACCCTGTCGGCAGTATCTTTGCGGCTTCGGCTTCCAGGTACCGCAGGGCCTCGTCCAGGGGGCGGACCGCCACACAGCTTATTTTGACGGCGTTAAGCTGCTGAAACCGGTTCAAAGATCGCGGCACGGTGGCGTTTCGAATCGTTGCGACCGTGCTGAGCGGAACGAGCGCTCCTTTTGGGCCGGTAATATAAATGTTTTTAAGCTGATCCGGATTGAGCCGGTCCACGCGGGCGATCTGCGGGATGACCTTGTAACTGCGGCCGGCGATATTGAACCGGTTGACGAAATTACCGCCCAGCATGGTCGCCATATCCAGGCCCACCTGCTCCAGATTGATGCCGAGGCTGGCGACCTTGTCGCGATCAACGACAAGTTCGGACTGGGGCTGATCGATCTTGACATCGATGAGCGGCGGGAAGGCAAACATGCCGCTTTGCATGGCCTTTATGCGGATCTGCTGAGCAAACTCAAGAATCTGGTCCGGTTCGGCCGTTGAGGCCAGGATGAATTCCACCGGGAACTGGCCCCCGCCGGGAAGGGCGGGTGGGGTTACCGGAAAAACCTGAATGCCGGTAATGCCTTGCAGCTTCTGCATGACCTCGGGCATGATCTGAAAAATCGTTCGGTCCCGCTCGGCCCAAGGTTTGACGACCATGCCGGCGATTCCCGAAGTCGGACGGGTTATCTGAAAGGTGAAGTCCGTCTCCTTGACACTGAGATAGGCCTTGTTCACCGCTGCGGCGTAAAAACTGTTCTGGTCGATGGTGGAATCGGCGGATCCGTCAAGAATGCCGAATATCACCCCCTGATCCTCGGCCGGAGCCAGCTCCACCGGGGACATCCGGAACATGGGAATGGTCAGCAGGCTCACAGCGATCCAAACCAGATAAACCGCCGGACGATAATCAAGTGTCGTATTGAGGAGCCTTCCGTAAAGCGCCCTGAACCGCTTGAAATCGCGGCTTATTTTTCCGGCAAGGCCGCGGTCCGTCAATCCGGGCTTCAGCAGCATCGCGGACATCACCGGTGAGAGGGTCAGGGCCACAACGCCGGAGATGGTTACGGCGCCCGCCAGGGTGAAGGCGAACTCGCGAAACAGGGCACCGGTCAGTCCGCCCTGCAGCCCGATCGGCGCATAAACAGCCGCCAGCGTGACCGTCATGGCGATAATGGGCCCCACCAGTTCGCGGGCCCCCATCAGGGCGGCATCCAGCGCAGACTTGCCTTCGCTCAGATGACGCTCGACGTTTTCAACCACCACGATGGCATCGTCCACCACAAGTCCCACGGAAAGCACAATGGCCAGAAGGGTCAGCAGGTTGATGGTAAAGCCGAAAACCTGCATCAGGAATACTGCGCCGATCAGCGACAGGGGAATGGCGATGACGGGAATCAGGACCGATCTGAAGGAGCCGAGAAACAGGAAAATAATGACCATGACGATGATCAGGGTGTCGCCGAGCGTTTTCAGCACTTCATGAATGGCATTGTTGATATAGGCGGTGGCATCGTATGCAATTCGGCCATCCATGCCGCTTGGCAGAATCTTTTCGATTGCGGCCATTTCCGTTCGAACCCGCTTGATCACATCGATGGAATTGGCGTTTGGAAGCGGGAAAATTCCCATAAAGACGGCGGTCTGGCCTGAAAAATGAACTTCCGTATCATAATCCTCGGCCCCCAGCACCACCTCGCCGACATCTTCAAGCCGCACGATGGCCCCGTCCTGTTCCCGGATGACCAGACGTTTGAACTCCGCAACGGACTGCAGATTGGTGTCCGCGGTCAGGTTCACCTGAACCAGCGCCCCCTTGCTTTGACCGAGCGCCGCCAGGTAGTTGTTGGCGACCAGGGCGTTTTTGACCTGAGTCGGGCTGATGTGAAACGCGGCCATATGTTCGGGATTCAGCCAGATGCGCATGGCAAAGGTCCGGGCCCCGAGAATATCCGCACGCTGAACGCCTTCGATTGCGGAAAGGCGCGGCTGAACAATGCGCACCAGGTAATCGGTGATCTGATTCTGCTGGAGAACATCCGATCGGAAACTGAGATAGGCCGATGCAAACTGGCTGTCCGCCGACTCTACGTTGATGATCGGAACCTCGGCCTCCGGCGGCAGATCATTGCGGACCTGATCGACCTTGGAACTGATCTCGGAAAGGGCCTTGATGGGATCATAATTGAGTTTGAGACGGACGCTGATGGTTGAAAGCCCCAGCGCGCTCTGGGACTGAATGTAGTCGATGCCGTCCGCCGCTGCAATGGCACGCTCCAGCGGCGTTGTGATAAATCCGCGCACCAGATCCGAACTGGCGCCGACATAGATGGTGGTAACGGTAACCGACGCATTTTCGCTGCGGGGATACTGCCGGACATTGACCGAGCGGATGGCCTGAAGTCCCGCGATGATGACCAGCAGGTTGATGACCAGGGCAAGAACGGGTCTGCGGATAAAAATGTCTGTAAATTTCATGGGGACGTCGGCATCTTCAGGTCAGGGGTGTACGGCACCGGGCTGTAATAGCCGGTCTGTAACAGTCGGGCCGGCCGTCGCATCAATTATTCTCCGGTTTTGGCGAAAGTTTGAACTCGGGGGACAGGGTATTGTCCACGCTGACGGTCTGCCCGTTTCGCAGCTTGAACACCCCCGTACTGACGATGGTCTCCCCTTCCTTCAGCCCGAATCCGACGGAGACAAAATCCCCGCGCTTTTTCCCGAGTTTGACAAACTGCTGTCGGATGGTCTTGACAAGGCGGCCGTCTTTTTCGTTTTTTTTCTCCTCCACGACAAACACCGAGTCGCTGTAGGCCGCGTAAAGAACGGCCGTTTCCGGAATGACCAGAACATTTTCCGTGACGGGAAGAACGACCGCAACCGTGACAAACATGCCGGGCAGAAGCAGTTTTTGGGGATTTGCCAGGGTTCCCTGCACCTGTATGTTCCGGGTTGCGGCATCCACTTCGGCGTTGATTGCGGTGATGCGGCCCTCGATCATCCGGCCGGCAAGCGCATCGGAGGTGACCCGAACCGTCAGTCCCGTCCGAATCTGCCCGAGCTGCTGCTGCGGGAGCAGAAAATTAACGTAAACCGGATCCAGCGATTGCAGCGAAACTATCGGGTCCCCCTCGCGAAGCATCTGCCCCAGATTGACCTGCCGAATCCCGAGATGGCCGGAGAAAGGGGCGCGGATGGTTTTTTTTGCGATGATCGCACGCAGGGAGTCGCCCTGAGACTCGGTCTGCTTAAACTGCGCCTCGGCATTGTCGTAATCCAGCCGCGAAACCAGATTCTGCCGGAGTAGATTGGTATTTCGTTCAAAATTGAGCTTTGCCAGAGCCAGATTCGCCTCGGCTCCCCGGAGCTGGGCTGTTTCCGAATCGGTATCCTGCTTCAGCAAAACCGTGCCGGCCGGAACACCGCCGCCCGA
>JBBIPX010000184.1:0-4850 GCA_037442625.1 Desulfobacteraceae bacterium | reverse complement strand
GAGTTATGATGAATATTTTCCGAACTGCAAGAAATTTAGCAATATTTGTGCCAAGTCCGTCCGGTCCGGCCGTCGTCATTTTACAATCACACTGAAGCCCGAAAGCAATGCCTCCTTCAAGAATTAAGGGGAGGGCGAGGGGAAAAAGCATGGGTGCAAGGGAAAACCACAATCCCCCTTTTCAAAGAGGGAAAAAGGTTGGCTTGGTGATTTATTGATAATCGAATTGAAAGAACGGTCCGTAATTGCGGATCGCGTTATGCGCCTTGGGCGAATATTTTTAATCTGATTCTTTAAGCTTTGCGGCCCGGATCGTATGACGCTTATGGGCATCCAGGATGGTCTTTCTCAGCCGGATGGATTTAGGAGTAACCTCAACCAGTTCATCGTCCCGGATAAAATGGATGGCCCGCTCCAGCGTCATGGGCTTTACCGGCGAGAGCAGCACATGATCATCCTTTCCAGATGCCCGCATATTGGTCAGCTTCTTTTCCTTGCAAGCATTGACATTGATGTCGTTGTCCCGGTTGTGCTCTCCGACGATCATGCCCTCATAAACCGGCGTGCCCGCAACCACGCAAAGCTGGCCCCTTGGCTCCAGGTTGAACAGGGCGTAAGGGACGGCGACCCCCTGCCTGTCCGAGACAATGGAGCCGGTAAACCGCGATGGAAAATCCCCCCGGTATTCCTCATACCCGGAAAAATATGAATTCATAATGCCGGTCCCCTTGGTGTCGGTCAGAAATTCATCCCGGTATCCGATCAGGGAACGGGAGGGAACGCTGAACTCGATCCGAACCCGGCCTTTGCCGTTGTTGACCAGGTTGATCATTTTCCCTTTCCGGTTGGAGAGCTTTTCCGTGACGATTCCCATAAAATTTTCATCGCAGTCCACAAAAAATCGTTCAATGGGCTCAAGCTGCCTGCCGTTATTGTATTTGAAAATGACTTTGGGCCTTCCCACGCACAGCTCGAATCCTTCACGGCGCATGGTTTCGATCAGAATAGCCATTTGAAATTCGCCGCGGCCCTTAACAACAAAAATCTCCTTGTTATCGGTTTCCTCGACCTTGATGCCGACATTCATCAGGGTTTCCTTGAACAGCCGCTCCCGGATTTTGCTGGATTGAACATATTTGCCTTCCTTGCCGCTGAAAGGCGAGTTGTTGATCCCGAACTCCATGGATACGGTGGGCTCATCCACGGTAATGCGTTTCAAGGCTTTGGGAAAGCTGCGATTGCAGATCGTATCGCCGATTTTGACGTCTTCGATACCCGACAGCACGATGATATCCCCGGGCTCAACCTCCGCGGCCTCACAAAAGGTCAGCCCCTGATAGGTCTGAAGCCGGGTGACTTTAAGCGGGTTTTGTCTTGCCTGGTCATCGATGCAGATCAGGCTGTCGTTGGATCTGACCCTGCCGTTGACGATTTTTCCGATGGCCAGTCTGCCCAGGTAATCCGAATATCCCAGATCAGAAACCAGCATCTGAAAGGGTTCTTCCGGGTCGTAGCTCGGGGCGGGAATGTAATCGACAATCATGTCAAAAAGGGGATGAAGATTGGTGCCTTTTTCATCCAGGGTTGTCTGGGCGACGCCTTCGCGGCCGATGGCGTACATCAGCGGAAAATCAAGCTGATCCTCTGCTGCGTCCAGGTCGATGAAAAGATCGTAGATTTCATCCAGAATCTCCGCGGGCCTGGCATCCTTGCGGTCGATCTTGTTGACGACCACTACCACCGGAAGACCGGCTTCGAATGTTTTTTTCAGAACGAAACGGGTCTGCGGCAGCGGCCCTTCGGATGCATCCACAAGAAGCAGGGCGCCGTCCGCCATGGACAGGGCGCGCTCCACCTCGCCGCCGAAATCGGCATGGCCCGGAGTGTCGATGATGTTGATCTTGATCCCTTTCCAGATGACCGAGCAGTTCTTGGCTGCAATGGTGATGCCGCGTTCCCGCTCCAGATCCATGTTGTCCATGATGCGGTCGTTGACGTCCTGATTTTCGCGAAACAGCCCGCATTGCCGGAACATGGCATCCACCAGTGTGGTTTTGCCGTGATCGACATGGGCGATGATGGCGATGTTTCGAATGTGTTCATTTTTCATTATGGATTTCATGACAAATGGGTATTCCTGTTGTGTGGGTGAAAAAAAGGTCAATTTTGAATTTGAAATAAACAAAAATTGATAACTACCGCCATCAATTCAATAAAGCCTTTTATTATATAGCATGAATAATCAGGATGCAAATTATAATTGGCCCTCAATATCCGAAAGAAATGATGTGGACATGAGATCAAATTGAATGCCGTCAACTTTTGCCATGGTTTGGTGAAAAGATCGTTGCGGCCGGTATTCGATTTGTGGTAGTTTTCCGCGCATCCGATACAAAGCATCCGGTACAAACCGGCAGGGCGTGATCCCGGCAGTACGCCACAGATAAAACCCATTTTTATCAAAGGAGGGATGTCCATGAAAATTCTGGTCGTTGGCGCAGGGGGCAGGGAGCATGCCCTGATATGGAAAATTGCACAAAGTCAGCGGGTGAAAAAAATATTCTGTGCGCCCGGAAATGCCGGTATCGCGGATCTGGCCACCTGTGTTCCGATTGGCGCCGAAGAGATCGATAAGCTGGCGCAGTTTGCCAAAAAAGAAGCCGTTGATTTAACGGTCGTGGGGCCGGAAGGTCCGCTTTCGCTGGGTATCGTGGACATTTTTCAGAAAAAAGGACTCAAGGTTTTCGGTGCCAGCCGCAAAGCGTCTGAACTCGAATCCAGCAAATCCTTCGCCAAAGCCCTGATGAATAAATACGGCATTCCGACAGCGGAAAGCAAATCCTTTACCCGATATGAGAAGGCGCAAGCGTATATCAAAAAATCGGCCTTTCCCCTGGTGGTGAAAGCCGACGGCCTGGCAGCCGGAAAAGGGGTTGTGATCTGCCAGAGCGTGGATGAGGCGACCGCAGCCCTCAAGCTCATCATGCAGGACCTGGCCTATGGCGAAGCCGGGAAAAAAGTGGTGGTCGAAGAATTTCTGATCGGCGAAGAAGCTTCTTTTCTGGCATTTACCGACGGGAAAACCGTTCTGGCCCTGCCGACTTCCCAGGATCACAAAGCGGTATTCGATAACGATGAAGGGCCCAACACGGGCGGTATGGGCGCTTATTCTCCGGCCCCGGTGGTGGACGCGTATCTGCACCGAAGAATCATGTCCGAGATCATGATCCCGGCGGTGAACGGCATGGCGGCCGAGGGGCGCCCGTACAAGGGCGTGCTCTATGCCGGGCTGATGATAGATAACGACAGAATCAAGGTCCTTGAGTTTAATGCCCGTTTCGGCGATCCCGAAGCACAGCCCCTTCTGGTCCGTCTTAAAAACGATATCATCGACATTATGGAAGCGGTTATTGACGGCCGGCTCGACAAATGCCGGCTCGATATTGATGATCGGGCTTCGGTGTGTGTGGTCATGGCTTCCGGCGGCTATCCCGGAGCATATTCCAAGGGCGTTCCGATATTCGGACTCGAGGATGTGCGTAAACTGAAGAACGTTATCGTGTTTCACGCGGGAACCTCATTTGCAAAAGGGGATTCTCACTCCATCGTGACCGATGGGGGCAGGGTTCTTGGTGTCACTGCCATCGGCGATTCGGTGAAGGACGCTATTGCAACGGCGTATCAGGCAGTTTCCAGAATCATCTGGGAAGGGGTTCAGTATCGCAGGGACATCGGACAAAAAGCCGTCAGAAGACTTGAAACCGCCCCTGTCGTCGGCATTGTCATGGGCAGCGACTCGGATCTTCCCGTCATGGAGGAGGCCGCGGTGATCCTGAAAAAATTCGGCGTGCCCTATCAGATGACGGTTGCCTCCGCGCACCGCAGTCCTGCCAGAGCATCTGAATTCGCCGGTTCCGCAGCCAGGCGCGGCATTAAGGTAATTATCGCCGGCGCCGGTCATGCAGCGCATCTTGCAGGGGTCATGGCGGCCCATACGACGCTTCCGGTGATCGGGGTTCCCATAGACTCCTCCTGCCTTCAGGGTTTTGATTCCCTGCTGTCAACGGTTCAGATGCCGCCGGGCATTCCGGTCGCAACCGTATCCATCGGCAAAACCGGGGCAAGGAATGCCGGTATTCTGGCGGTTCAGATGCTGGCTCTTTCCGATACCGGTCTGGGGAAACTTCTGCAAACATTCAAGAACCAGATGGCTGCCGAGGTGGAACAGAAAGCCTGTAAAATTGAATCCAGAAGATAAAATCCGCAGGATCGACGGCAGGCGGCCTTGCGAGGATGCGATCCTGGAAGCGGCACGGATCATTTGCAGCGGCGGTATCGTGGTGTTTCCAACAACCAGTCTCTACGGACTGGCTGTGGATGCCGCCAACCCGGCGGCTGTTGAAAAGGTGTTTGCCATCAAGCAGCGTCCGGTGAACAAGGCGCTGCTCATTCTGGTTTCCGATGTCCGGGATATCCATGACCTTGTCCAGAATATCCCACCTGCTGCAAAGCAGCTCATGGCGGCGCTCTGGCCCGGAAAACTCACTCTCATATTCAAGGCCGCCACCGGCCTTCTTCCCAGCCTGACTGCCGGAACCGAAAAAATCGGTATCCGGCTTCCGGTCCATCCCGTAGCCAGGTCCCTGGTTCTTGCCGCCGGAAGGCCCATCACGGCCACCAGCGCTAATATATCTTCTCTTAGCGGCTGTTCTGATATCAAAGATCTTGACTCTTGTATTGCAGGCGCTGTCGATTTGATTCTGGATGCCGGACCGCTTGCAGGTGGTGCGGGATCAACCATCCTGGATGTCAGCCAGGATATGCCGGTCCTTCTGCGAGAAGGCGCCATC
>JBBIPX010000183.1:0-4895 GCA_037442625.1 Desulfobacteraceae bacterium | reverse complement strand
CGTCGGTGGAAGCCGGCTCGGTGCTGGGTGATATCTGCGGCCATGCGGAACAGGCGGGTTATCTGCCGCAAACCCTGGTATGGATTGAAAAGAACACGGGCTATGATTTGAAGGCCTTTGCAGGCGACGGCACCGAACTGGATCAGCATGTGGTCGTCCTGCGGAAAAGCCACCGTTTCGGCAAAGACAGCGGTATCGGAGAGCTTGCCAGGGCAGTCAATGCGGGTGATACCGAAAAGGTCCGCGATATCTGGCGAAAGGATTCTAAGGATATCGCCCACCTCAACGTGAAGTCCCTTGACGATGAAGGCTTTTCCCGGCTGGTGCTGGACGGCGATTCCGGCGCATTCACCCCTGCCGGAGCCATCACCGCGCCATTCGGGTATCGAAAGTATCTGGAATGTGTAGCGGGTCCGCCCCGGAACCCGGACGAAGAGCCGGCCTGGCTTTTGTCCGTCTTGAACGCATTCGGCCGTTTTCAATTGATCGCCGCGGTCCGAAAGGGCAGGTGGGGAGTTGAAGGACTCAATGATAAAACTGCCGAGATTCTTTTCCGGGCAGGGCTCATCCGGGCAACGCAGGGCTGGTATCCGGGTCGTCCCGTGATGGTCACCCGAAACGATTACAGTCTGGGGCTGATGAACGGCGATATCGGCATCGTACTTCCCGTCACCGATGATAGCGGCGGTTCAAGCCGGAAATCGTTACGGGCGGTATTTCCCATGGCGGACGACGGATTGAAAAAAGTGCTTCCCTCCCGCCTGAGTGATGTGGAAACGGTCTATGCCATGACCGTGCATAAATCCCAGGGCTCTGAATTCGAGCACACGGCACTGGTGCTTCCGGAGGCCATGAATCCGGTATTGACCCGCGAGCTCGTCTATACGGGGATCACGCGGGCCAGAAGCTGGTTCACGCTGATCAGCTTTGGCATGGAAGTTTTGGAGCAGGCCGTGCTGCGGCGTAGCCACCGCGCATCCGGCCTGGGGGCGCTTTTGAACGCGCAGTTACGCATTGACAAAGAATGATTGCTGCTATAGATATTCTGCAAAGTGAACCAGCGGCAGCATCTTGACGTCATTTTCCGGGAGGCCCATGAATATTCAGCAATTTCCGTATTCTTCCGATAATTTCAGTTATGTCGTTCATGGCGCAAATTCGGCCCTTGCCGTTGATGGCGGCGCGGTGGCGTCCATTCTCGAATTTGTTAAGAATAAGAGGCTTACCCTCACCCATGTCACGCATACCCATATGCATCCGGATCACACCTGCGGGACCCGGGAGCTTCTGGACCGATCCGGGGCCGTACTTCTGGACGGTGCATTTCTGTCCGGACATTCCCGATTCGAGCTGGACGGGTTGACCATTCACATCTACGCGACGCCGGGCCACACCGATGATTCGATGACATTTCATGTCGGCAATCACCTGATTACCGGTGACACCTTGTTCAACGGAACCATTGGAAACTGTTTTTCGGGCGATATCCGGGCCTTTTACAATTCCATCAAATTTCTGATGACATTTCCGGAGGACACGCTTGTTTATGCCGGACACGACTATCTGAAATACGCCATGTCCTTTACCCGGCTGATCGAGCCGGACAATCCGGACATAGACCCTTACCTGAAATCCTATCATCCGGAACACGTCTGTTCACTTCTTGGCGATGAGCTGAAAGTAAACCCTTATCTGCGATTCAACGACAGCAGATTCATCGAAGTCCTGAAAAAAAAGAACCTTCCGGTATCCACGGAATTTGAGCGGTGGGAATCGGTCATGAGCCTGGGATGATCGCTGACAGCTCATTTCGGGTGCGTTGAAAGGCACAAATTGATTATGAGAAGAAAAGACAAGGAAATAATCGACCCGGAAGCCGTCGCCTCCGTCATTCAGAAATCTATGGTGTGCCGTCTGGGCCTGTCGGATGACGGTCAGCCTTACGTGGTTCCCATGAGTTTCGGGTACAAGGACGGCGCCGTATATTTCCACTGCGCGCCCGAGGGCAGGAAAATCGGGATTCTCCGGAAAAATCCCCGCGTTTGCATCGAATTTGACGTGGACTGCCGATTGAAAACCGGCGAGAGCGCCTGCAAGTGGGGATTTTCCTTCAAAAGCGCCATCGCGTTCGGCGTTGCCGCCTTTATCGAGGATTCCGAGGGAAAGCGGGCGGCACTGGATATCATTATGCGGCAATATTCCAGCGATGCGTTCACCTATCCGGAGTCCGCCCTTGGGAAAATCGTCGTCATCAGGGTCGCCGTCACGGAGTTGACCGGAAAAGCCGCACCGTGACATGGATATCCGGTCAATCGCAGAGAAAATGTTCACCGGCGCGCGCGCCAGCCATGACTGGGATCACACGCTTCGGGTCCTGAGGCTTTGTGAACGCATCGGCCCCGCGGAGCATGCGGACATGGATGTCCTTCGGGTTGCAGCCGTTCTTCACGACATCGGCCGGCCCCGGCAGGATGTGTCCAGGGGCTCGCTCTGTCACGCGGTACACGGCGCCGTGCTGGCCGAGCCGATTGTTTCAGATCTCTTGTTTTCGCCTGGACAGAAGGACAATATCCTTCACTGCATCCGGACCCACCGGTTCCGGGGAATCCATGCTCCCGAAACCCTGGAGGCCAAGGTTCTTTTTGACGCCGACAAGCTGGATGCCATCGGCGCCATCGGCATTGCAAGGGCCTATCTTTTTGCAGGAGAAATCGGCGCACGGCTGCACAGCCCTGAAATTCCCGCCGAACAAAGCGCAGCGTATTCCATTGATGATACCGGGTTCCGGGAATATCGCGTCAAGCTTTGCAAAATCAAGGATCGCATGATGACTTCCGAAGGCAAACGCATGGCAGGTGAGCGTCACCGGTTCATGACCGCATTTTTTAACCGGTTTTTAAAGGAATATCAGGGGGAGATGTAAAAATGACACTGAATGTGGTTTCTCAAATTGACCCGCTTATCGAAGTTCGCAATGTGCTGATCAGCGTTTCGGACAAAAGCAATTTAAATCTTCTGGTCACCCGGCTCCTGGAGATCAATCCCCAGGCGACCCTGTACTCGACGGGCGGCACTTATAACGCCATTCGAGAGTTTCTGGGAGACCGGGCCGAGACCTGCCTCAAACAGGTTTCCGATTACACCGGTCAACCGGAAACCCAGGGTGGGCTCGTCAAAACACTGGATTTCAAGATTTACCTGAGCATTCTGACCGAAACCTACAACGTCGATCACCGCCAGGATCTGGCCAGAACCGGGGCCGTGCCCTTTGATATGGTGGTGGTCAACCTCTATCCGTTCAAACAGACTATTTCCAGGCCCGATGTGACCGTGGAACAGGCCAGGGGCAACATCGACATCGGCGGGCCCTGCATGATCCGGGCCTCTGCCAAAAATTTCATCCGCGTGGCATCGGTGGTGGACCCGCAAGACTACGGCGCAATTTTGGAAGAAATGCGGGCCGGCAGCGGACGGATTTCCCTGAATCTGCGCTTCAGACTGGCCCGGAAAGCCTTCAAACACACAGCGGCTTACGATCAGATGATCGCTGAATACCTGAACAGCCGGACGATTGAAAACGTCAGGGACTGTTATCCGTCATAGGGCCGGTTTTACCGATGCTTTCATCCGCTAAAATTAAGGAGAGTTGCCATGGCAGACGATCTGAAGAAAATGTACAAAACCATCGTGGACGAGCATTTCCCGCCGCGAATGGAAATCAGCTTTATCGACGAATCCGGCCGTCAGACCCTGTTTTATGAAAAAGTCCTCTGGGATATCCAGGGCGAGCAAAAAGGCCTGCGGTACGGCGAAAATCCGGGGCAGGAAGCAGCGCTTTTCAAACTGGTCAACGGCAACCTGATCCTCGGGGAAACCCAGACCATTCAACCGGGCCAGTACCTGGCATCCGACATCGAGCTGCTCCAGTCCGGAAAACACCCCGGAAAAACCAATGTGACCGACGCGGACAATGCCCTGAACATTCTCCGGTATTTCATGGACACGCCCACGGCGGTCATCGTCAAGCACAACAATCCTTGCGGCGTTGCCCAGTCCGATGCCTTGGCCGATGCCTACCACAAAGCCATGATGGCGGATCGGGTGGCGGCCTTCGGGGGCTGCATCGCGGTCAACCGGCCCGTGGACAAGGCAACCGCGGAGGCCATCAGCAACCAGTACGCCGAAGTCGTGGTAGCGCCCGAATTTGAAGACGGGGTCATGGGTATTTTTTCCGCCAAGAAGAACCTTCGGGTCGTCCGCATTCAGAACATCGCCCGTCTCCAGGATTTTGTGGGCCGGCGCTTCGTGGATTTCAAAAGCCTGATGGACGGGGGACTTGTGGCCCAGTGGTCTTTTGTTCCCCTGGCAAGGACAAAGGCGGATGTTAAACTGGCCGCCAGCGACTACAAGGGAAAATCGTATACCATCCGGCGGGAGCCAACGGAAAAAGAATACAAGGACATGCTCTTCGGGTGGCTGGTCGAATCCGGCGTTTCTTCCAATTCGGTGATTTATGTCAAAAACCGGGTTACCATCGGCATCGGAACCGGAGAGCAGGACCGGGTCGGTGTGGCGGAAATCGCCAGGGACAAGGCCTATCGCAAGCTCTCCGACCGGTATTGTTTCGAAGCCTTCGGCATTGCCTACAATGATCTGAAGGACCCTGAAAACAAGGCTGAAATCGACCGGCGTGTTGCCGTTGAAAACGGCGGCCTGAAAGGCTCCGCCATGGTCAGCGATGCGTTTTTCCCGTTCCGGGACGGCATCGATGTCGGCCTGTGCGAGGGTGTTTCCTGCGTCATCCAGCCGGGCGGATCGGACAACGACTATCAGTCCATCGAAGCCTGCAACGAATCCGGAGCCACCATGGTCTACACGGGGCAGCGAAGCTTCAA
>JBBIPX010000182.1:0-5070 GCA_037442625.1 Desulfobacteraceae bacterium | reverse complement strand
TTGACTGCGTCTGCCAGTGCATTGACGCCGTTTAACATATGCTCTCTTGCTTCAGAACCGTAACAAATCATTTTTGCGGGCATGGGTAATCCTCCAGTTGTTTCAATTATTCAATTTTTGCTCCAATTGTAGTTTAAAGATCAGTGTCCAGCCAATAATGTTCTATAATGCTGTAATATTAAATAGTTATATTTTAAAACATTTTTTCTAAAATTTAATCATTTTGCTCCGACTGTCAAGGCGGACCAACCGGAAATTTTCTTTTCTATGCTTCCCGAAGGGCTGCGATGATGTTCATTCGGGATGCGCGATAAGCCGGAAGCACGCCGCCGGCAAAACCCATGATCAGTGAAAACGACAGGGATTTGATCGCAATGCCGGGGGTCAGGGTAAAGCTGAAGGCAAGTTCGGAAAACGTTTGAAAATTGGTGGTGGATACGGTGAGAAGCTGCAGGAAGGAAGCGAAAAATAATCCGCTGCATCCGCCGATAGCGCCCAGAAGCAGGGATTCCATCAGAAAGGCGATTAAAATGACGCTTTGCCGGAACCCCAGAGCCCGAAGGGTTCCAATTTCCGCGGTTCGTGTGGCAACCGCCGCATACATGGTAATCATGGCCCCGACCACGGCGCCGATGGAAAATACAATGGTGAGCGACAGGCCCAGAATTCTCAAAAAAGTGGCCATGGCTTCAGACTGTTCCTTGTAGTAAACGGTTTCCCGTTTGGCCTCCAGGGTCAGCCTCGGATCATTCTGGATCCGTGTTTGCACGGCTTGAAAATCATCCGCATTTCTTAAGCTGAACAAGATGGAAGAGTACACGGGCCTTCGAAAGGCCGGCATCAACTGATCGACATCCCCCCAGATTTCAGAGCTGTAGCCGGTTGATCCGGCATCGAATATGCCTACAACCCGCCAGGACCGCTGGGCGAACACCAACGATTCCCCCAGGCCCGCGCCTTTAAATCTTTTTGCAATGCTTTTGCCGACCATGATATCCGAGGAGCCGGGCCGGGGCAGGCTGCCGACAATCAGGCGAACCTGGGGCCTTAAGGAAAGCGATGCCTGTGAAACCCCCCGGATCACCACATTGGACCGGCTGGCGGAGTCCTGCTTTTCCAGGGTGATCAGAACGACCATCTCCTTTGCGAGCAGTTGACTGCCGTTTTGCCCCAGACCGATCTCCGGCTGGGTTTCGACAACGGATGCCTGAAGCCGGTCGATGCCGCTTTGAACTTCCGACCCCGAGGATTTCCGAATGACCACAACGTTGCTGTATGAGCCGGTATCCACCAGCGTTTTCTGAAGCCCTTCGGCCAGCATGATGATGGCTGCGAACACGAATACCACAAGGGCCATGCCAAGGGCCGTGAGGGCCGTGGTCAGTCTTCGGGTAAGAAGGTTTCTCAGGCTGTAGAAAAACAGCAGGTTCATTTATCCGATTCTTCCAAGGCCTTCCGCAATGCGGACCTGGACGATCCGCCAGACCGGGATAACTGCGGCCACAACCCCGACGATCGCCGCCGCCGCCACATCCAGCAAAATGGTATCAGCGGAAACGCGAAATACCGGGAAAAACTGACCGACCGCCCGGCCGAAGGCTCTGGCTGTCGGAAAGGTAAGGCCGATGCCGAGCAGTCCGCCAAGGGCCGTCAGGGTAAGGGATTCTCCGATGATGAGTGCGGCAAGATACCCCCTGCCGAATCCCAGGGTCTTGAAAACGGCGTACTCGCCCATGCGTTCTCGCACCGACATGGCCATGGTGTTGGCCACAACCGCCATGATAATGACAATGATGACATAAGAGACCAGCAGTATGACCGTGATAATCGCCTCGCTCATGGAAACAAAACTCATCTGAAAGGCTTTTTCGGTTTCGGTAAGGGTTTCGGCATAGGAATTCCGGAACAGCCCGTCAACGGCTTCAGCGGTTGCCGCGGCCTGGTCCGGCCGTTTCAGACCGATCATGTAAAAACCCACCTGATCCGCCCTGCGGGGCATTGTTTTCCGGAGCGTTTCGTTCAGGTATTCCCAGTGAAAAAAAAACTGGTTTTCATCGATTGTTTTGTCCTTTCCCTGGTAAATGCCGCGAAGGACAAAATTCCAGTTTCCCGGAAAAATGGTTCCCCTCAGGGGGATGGTGTCTCCGATTTTCCATCCGAAGCGCCGGGCCAGTTTCCGGCCTGCCACGCAGGCCTTTCTCTCGCGGAAGAAAGCTGCGGATTCGTCGTCTGAAAGAAGGAATTCCGAATAAAGACTGAAATAGGATCCGGGTTCGACGGCAAAATTGGCGAAGAAGTTTTTTTCATCGATATAAACGCCCCCGAACCAGTTGCCGTAAGAAACAAGCCTGACGCCGTCCACACTGCGGATTTTTTCCTTGTAGGACAGGGGCAGGGGAAAGATCAGGGAAATGGCGTTTCGGGTGACCAGGCGGCTGGCGGACGAGGCGTCCACGCCAGCATACCAGGCGCTGATGACGGTCCGCAGCAGCCCGAAGGCCAGAATGGCCACCGCAATGCCGCCGATGGTCAGCAGCGTCCGCAGGCGGTGCCTAAATGCGTTCCGGAACAGCAATTTGAGGAGCATCGGTTAAAACGCCTTTTTCCAGATATTTCAGGGTATGGGCTTTTCGGGCGGCCCGGGGGTCATGGGTGACCATGACAATGGTTTTCCCCAGCTTGCCGCAGAGCTCGTCCATGAGATGGAGGACATCTTCGGCGGAATACCGGTCCAGGTCCCCGGTGGGTTCATCCGCCACCAGAATCGTGGGATCCGTGACGACCGCGCGGGCGATGGCAACCCGCTGCTGCTGGCCTCCCGACAGTTGGCGGGGGTAGTGATCCATCCGGTCCTGAAGGTTGACCATTGAAAGGGCTGTGGCCACATGCGCTTTTCGCGCTTTTTTGGATAGATTTGTCAGCATCAGGGGAAGCTCGACGTTTTCAAAAGCGGTCAGCACCGGAATCAGATTGTAGAACTGAAAGATAAACCCCACGTGGCCGGCGCGCCAGGCCGCCAGCGCCATTTCCGAAAAATCCGTGATTTCCGCTCCGTCGACCCGGATGCTCCCGGAATCCACCTGATCCAGGCCGGCGATGAGGTTTAACAGGGTGCTTTTCCCGGATCCGGACGGCCCCATCAGGGCCAGAAATTCCCCTTCTTCGATGTCCAGGCTGATGTGCTCCAGAACGGGGATGGACTGGCTGCCCCGGCGATAGGACTTGACCAGATCGGTGATCCGGATGACGGGGGGCTTACTGGGCAAGTTTGACCTTTGTTCCTTCACGGAAGGTGTCCGGGGGCAGGACCAGGATTTTATCGCCGATATTCAGGCCGGACAGGATTTCGGTCATGCCGTTCATCCGCCTGCCCGGGGTTACCGGGACGGCCGCCGCCCTGTCGCCGGAAATCCGGAATACGAGCGGATGATCGTTTCGATAAGTGATGGCTGTCGCGGGGACCGCCGTTACCGGCTGCATCTCCGCATCCGTGACTTCCCGGAGCAGAAACGCCACCTTTGCACTCATTTCCGGAAGCACTCTGGGGTCCAATGCATTGAAAGCCACCTTTACCATGACAGAAGCCTTGGAGCGGTCCGCCGTGGGAACGATCATGTGAACCCTGCCGGGGAAACGTTCGGAGGGCAGGGCGTCCAGATGGATTTCACAGGGCTGGTTCTTGAATACTTTTTCGATGTTGGATTCGGACACATCCACCTCCGCCTTGAGGGAATCCATGTCCGCCACGTCCACAACCGCCGCCTTGGCATTGGCGGCGGCCCCGAGCGGGGTGACGATATCGCCGATGTCGGCATTCTTGGTCAGTACGACCGCATCAAACGGCGCCCGCAGATTGGTATATTCGAGTGTGACTTCGGCCCCCCTGAGGGCGGCCCGGCTGTTTGATACCGCGGATTGACCTGCCTGAACCGCGGCTCTGGCCCGTTTGAACCGGGCATCCGCCGCATCGAATTCGGACGCCGCGATATATCCGGCTGAAACAAGCTTCCTGCTGCGGTTATAGGACAGCGTGGCGTCGGTCAGTTCCGCCAGGGACTGTTTCAGCAGAAACCTGGATGTTTGCAGGCTTGCCGCAGCCTGATCCTTGACAGCCCGGGCATCTTCATTGTCAATGCGCGCGATGATATCGCCTTTTTTAACCCGGCTTCCCTCTTCAACCGACAGATACATCAGTCTGCCGGTGATTTTGGTTGCAACCGCGGCTTTGCGCTGAGCCACCACATATCCGCTGGCATTCAGAATTGTAACTGTCTGCGAGGGGTAAATCTTCTGTACGCTGACGGTCTGAACTTCGACGGCAGGGGTCAAGTAGCCTTTTTTATAAAGAAATCCGGTGGCAACGAAAAGCCCCGTCAGGAAAACGGCAAGAAAATAGCGCCTTTTTTTCAAAGCGCGTTTCGGGATTCCGGATTTGTCGATATGCAGCTTTGCAAGATCGTTTTCAGTCATGGCAGGTTCCGTGTTATGCTGCGATGTGCCGGCCGTGCCGTGAATGGCACTTCAGGCAGTTTCAAATAGAATTATATCATGCCTGGAAAGGTTGGAACAGAACAAATTGGTTGTCATTTTTTTCTTGTCATACCGCCAATTTGTTTATATGAAAGGAAAAATACCAGTTGAAAGGATGGGGTTTCACTGAAAAACGTCAGGTAAGGATGTGAAATATGAACAGCCCGGATCGCTCATTTGATAAATTCATTCAGCAAATTGTTGATAAGTGGGGCAGTACGCCCAACGCCGGCGGAAGTGGCGAAGCTTCCCGAATTACGGTGGTAACGGTTTCATCGGAGCCCGGCAGCGGCGGCCAGGTGATCGCCAGAATCATTGCCGAAAAATTGGGATACGATTTGTTCCAGAGGGACATTATCCGGGAGATCGCCGACAGGGCCGATATCGGAGCATCGGTGATCGAATCCATTGAAAAGGATCGTCTTTCAGGGATCGAGGATTTTATTGCAACCCTAGTCAGCAGGCGCTACCTGTGGCCGGAATTGTATCTGGAACAGCTCATGAAGGTCATCAGCGTCATCGGCAAGCACGGCAGGGCGG
>JBBIPX010000181.1:0-5113 GCA_037442625.1 Desulfobacteraceae bacterium | reverse complement strand
GCAGGTAACCGAGGCGTTCGAGCGCTACATCGCGGCGGTCTATGCGGAGCGCTTCCATAAGTACGCTGGCGAGCAGCTGACTGTGACTGGTGAGCAGAACTCGCCCGCAGGCACCGTCATTACCAGCCAGATCGTCGCATCGGATGGCCAGCCGACCCACATCAACTACCTGATGCGCAACGATAAGATCGCCGACGTCTATCTCAACGGCACGATCAGCGAGCTGGCGACCCGCCGCTCGGAGTTCAGCGGCATCCTCAAGGCATCGGGCATCAATGGCCTGATCGCCGCGCTCAACGGCAAGGCCGCCGCGCTGGCGTCGTAAGCCGCCTCGACCCGAACCAAACCCTCCGGGTTCCCCGGAGGGTTTTTGCCGCTTGGCCGCTCGTCTCGACAGGGCGCGCGCCCTCCGCCTATGTTGACCGCGCCATGAAATTCAGGAGGAAACGATGATCCATGTGCTCGCCATCATCACCTGCAAGCCTGGCAAGCGCGACGAGGTGCTGGCGGCGTTCCGCGCCAACATGCCGGCGGTCCACGCCGAGGACGGCTGCATCGAATACGGCCCGGTGATCGACGCCGAGGGCGGGTTCGGCGCCAAGTTCGGCGGCGACACCTTTGTCGTGGTCGAGAAATGGCAGAGTCTCGACCATCTCGGCGCCCACGCCCGCTCGCCGCACATGGCGGCCTACGCGGCGAAAACCAAGGATCTGCTCGCCAACCGCGAAATCCACGTCTGCCAGCTGGCGGCGTAAACAGTCAGCACTCTAATTCCTTCCCGTCATGGCCGGACTTGTTCCGGCCATCCACGTGGATGTCTGCGCGCCGCGGCTTCCCCTCAATTGATGTGCAGCACCGCCTTGCCGGTGAAGTCCCGGTCGATCAGGCGTTGGGCGATCGTGCCGATCTCGGCCCACCCGGCCTCCACCGCGATCTCGGGCTTGAGCCGCCCGGCCTCGATCTCGCCGGCCAGCAACGTCAGGCCAATTGAGGCGCGCTCGATGCTCATCAGCTCGTGGAACAGGGTGAGGCCATAGAGCCGCGCAAAATATGCGTCCAGTTCGGCGCGAAGCTGAGTGCGGCGCATGGGGTCAAAGGGAAAAGGCTCATCGGTGTAACCCAGAGCCTCGGCCCAGGGTTTTAAGTCAAAGGCGGTGTACGTGAGTTCCAGTACGCGGGAAACGATAAAGGCCAGATCGACCTCAGTATAGCGGTCTGGCGGCAAAATGGGGAGTTGTTTGGCAATGAAGAAATTAAGATGAGTTCCACCAACTTTATGCCGAGCGACGAAATCAAGTACCAGAGAGGATAAATTACCTATGAAAGCTCCTAACTCCGAAAATATTTGACCTAAATAGTCCGAGATAAATTATCTCGCTTACTCCGCGCTTTGAGAATAATACCCTGCTAAACTCGCCGCTTTTCAAAAAAAGATACCCTGCAGATCCCGCCATTTCGAAATAAATTGAAAAGGTCCCCTGACTTTGATTATGAGAGGTTGTCGATTCCCATAACCCATAAGTCAAAGAAAGGAGACCCTCCATGCATTATACCGGAGCCAGCGATTCCAACAAGCCTTTATTCTTAAGTTCTGCCACCACCGAAGAAATTATCCAGCACAGAGAGCAGGTTCGCAGGAGTCAAAATCCGTGTCCTGTTCGGATTTGCCCAAAATGTCATGAAAAATCTGATTCTTTTATCCGCTATGACAAAAAAAATCGAAAATTCCGGGTAGTCATCGAGCAGGTTATCCACGTTGTGCTGGGTCTTTTGACCTGCTGGAAATGCCCGGAATGCGGCAAATGTTTCATGGGATATCCTCCCTTTGCCATACCTTACAAGCGCTATACCATCCCGACCATCTGTGTTTTCAGCCAGCGATATGTGGAAAATGATGCCATGACATACCGCGATCTGATTGAAGAAACCCCACTTTTAAGTTCAACATGCCCGGAATGGGAACTCAGTCATTCCACCATCCATCGATGGATCAGCACGTTGGGCCGTTTGAATACGACCATGAGCAAAGCCCAGGATTTTATCCTGCAGGTAGAGCCGGCATCCACAATCTGCCGGGATCTGGCCGGATTAACGGTGCCTGCCCGAAAGTATCTTAGCGAATCACGCAAAACCCTGCTTTTGGCCTGTAAAAGGTTGATGGAAATTGAAAATCGTTTTTCCCGCCTGTTCGGTGTCTCGATATTCCACCAATTGGCAACCAATTGTGCTTATGGATGAGATAGGATCGCCTCCAAAATAAAAAAGGAGGTGATTTGATGCATCAACAAGCAGAAAAATGGGCGATTTTTTGGTGCGACCTTTTAAAGTCGATCATTTTTGAAGAGATTGAGGAAGAAGGCATCCATCAATTTCTTCAGAAAACTGCCGAAACAGAGGTGGTGTTTCCAGATGGGCGGGTGGCAAGGCCCTCTCTTTCCACACTCAAACGCAAACTCGGAAAATACCGCCAGGGCGGATTTAATGCCATGGCCAGAAAACCCCGAAGTGACAAAGGCCAAGCCCGACAGGTATCGGATGAAATCATAGCCAAAGCGGTGGAACTTAAAAAAGAACAACCCTACCGTTCTTTTAAAACAATCAACCGGTTTCTGCAGGATATGTACGGAACCACGCTGTGTCGTTCAACCATGTACGACCATCTGAAAAATGCCGGCGCAACCCGGTTGAAGCTGGGAATCACCCGTCAGAAAGTCCGTAAAAGATGGACCACAGACAATACCCATGCCATGTGGGTGGGAGATTTTGCCGATGGGCCTTATGTCATGGAAGAGCAGCAAATCCTGCCGACCTATCTGGCAGCGTTTATCGACGCCCATAGCCGGTATGCTGTAGCGGCTCGGTACTACCTGCGGGAGAACCTCGATGTCCTGATCGATGCGCTTATTCGGGCTCTGTCGGTTCATGGGGCGCCACTGGCCATTTATGTCGATAATGCAAAGATATATCATTCCCATGGTCTGAAAACCGCCTGCTATCGCATGGGGTGCCGCCTCATTTTCCGCAAAGCAGGTGATCCCCCCGGCGGTGGCGTCATCGAACGCTACTTTCTCACCTGCCAGAACCAGTTCGAAAGCGAAGTCCGGGCAGAGGATATCCTCAGTCTGGAAAAACTGAACAAGTCCTTCTCCTCATGGCTTTCTGTCGCTTATCATCAGAGCATTCATTCTGAGATCGAAACAACCCCGGATGATCAGTATCAAAAAGGTCTGCAGGTGATCCGCCAGACAAATATGCAGGAGATACTATCCGCATTTCATCAGAAAGAAACCCGGCGGGTGAATCCGGATTTTTCCGATATTCAACTGAACAAACGGTTTTTCAAGGTCGATCCGAAACTCAGAGGCGATAAAGTGCAAGTGCGCTTCGATCCGTTCAGCCAGTTGAACTCCATCGAGATTTACACTCTCAAGGGAGAGTATCTGGGAACCGGTACCCAGCATCACCGTCAAAACGTTGCAGCCGATTGTGTCGTCCCTGTCCGGGAAAAACCCAAACACAGCTACCTCGACCTGCTGGAAAAAAAGCACCAGCAGCAGTTAAACGAAAACACCCGTGGCATCGATTACCGTAAGGCATCTGTTCAAAGATCCTGGCCATTTCACGAGTTTGTCAAAACCATCGCCCATCTTCTGGGTAAAAAAGGCGGGTTGAGCGACTTCACCGCAAATGAACTCGAACGCCTGAAAAAACTCTACAACCAAAGCACATTGATGTCCAAGCATCTGGTCAAAAAAGCATTTGAACAGGCAGCCAAGCCCCAATTGCCCTACATCATCTTCGAACTCAAAACACTTATCAAAAAGGAGAATCCCTGATGTTTCTGAATCACTTTCAAATGACGATGCATCCCTTTGCCGAAAAACCGCCTGTCGATTGGCTCCTTCAGGACAGCCGATTCCAGGAAGCGCTGGCCCGTTTGACATTCTTCCAGAATGACGGACATATCGCTCTTGTTCTGGGACAAACCGGTGTCGGTAAGTCCTCGCTTCTGCGGTGTTTTACCCGCAATCTGCCTCTCAACCGCTGCCAGATTCTCTATTTTTCGCTGACATCCGTCAGCCCCAACGCACTTTTACGCCAGATCGTCATCGAACTGGGTGAAGCTCCGAAAATCGGCAAAGACCGGCTGTTTCACATGATTCTTGAAAAAATAAGAAAAAACGATGCCGAAATCTTTTTGATCCTGGATGAAGCACATCTGATGTCTTCCCAGTCACTCACCGACTTAAGACTTCTTTCCAGCAGCGGTATGGATACCCAATTACCCCTCAAAATCATTCTCTGCGCCCAGGAGTCTTTTGCAACTCTTTTAAAACAATCCCTTCATGCGGACATCGTCAACCGGATTTCCGTACGCTGCCGTCTCGTATCACTTTCCAAAGAGCAAACCATCGCATATATCGACCATCGGATACGACTTGCCGGCAGTACCGACAAAACCTTCGATCCAGAAGCTAAAACCCTTATCCATGACTATGCAGGCGGCATCCCCCGCCAAATCAACAATATCGCCACAGCATGTCTGATCAATGCCGTATCCCGTAATTTAAAAATAATCGGAGAAGCACTGGTCAACGATACCATGGCAGAATTCACTCTGCCGTAAGGATGGCAACATGAAAGAGCGCTTTCCCCCGGAAATGCTTCGAAAACTCAGAAACGAAATCCCGATCAACCTTTTGATCAATGAATTTCTCAAACTTCCTATAAAACAATCTGAAGGCTATTTTCGCTTCCTGTGCCCCATTTGTTCGGAATTTGTTACAGCAACAAACCCAAAAACCAATCTGGCCAGATGTTTCCGATGCGAAAAAAACTTTAACCCAATCGATATGGTCATGACCGTAAAACAGATAAACTTCCGAAGTGCAGTGAATTATCTGGCAAGCATCAAATCCATAAAACCTATCGAACTATTTAAATCCATCTGATCTGACCCGTTGCCTGTCACTTTTTTATGGCAGGCAACGCTTTTTTCGGTATCCTGAAAACCATTTAATCCCGGATTACTTCGGTCAAATTATTTCGGTCTTAGCAAGAAGAAAAGCAGCACCAGACATCCCACGCCAACATAACCGGCAAGCAATACTCC
>JBBIPX010000180.1:0-5132 GCA_037442625.1 Desulfobacteraceae bacterium | reverse complement strand
GCCATCAGAGCTTGAAGCGCATCAGGATATTGCCGGTGTCCACGGCCTGTCCTTTTTCGATCAGAATCTCAAGCACTTCGCCATCGCAGGGTGAGGCCACACCGCTTTCCATTTTCATGGACTCCACGATGACCAGCTCCTGACCCCGGTAAACCCGGTCCCCTTTCTGAACACGGATATCGACAACCAGACCGGGCATGGGGCATTCCAGGATATTGTCAAGAACCCGCTTCCGAACTTTGGGCATGTACTGGGCCAGTTCCCATTCCTGGAGACTGTAAACCTCGAAAACCCGGGTGATGCCGCAAAAGGCGGCCCAGATAAAATTGCCCCGGAACTGAAGCCGGAACATCCGGGACTGGCCGTTGATACTCAGCTTGATGCGCCTGCGGTAAAACTCCAGTTCCGGCGTGACCACCTGGTACTGATTGCCGTTGGCCCAGATGGTCCAGGTTTTCAGATCGGGATTCCCCTGGAGCCGAAGCTCGAAAATATCCGCTTCACCCTTGACCATGTAATGGTACCAGGCTCTTGGCCTTTCGGAACCGCCAACATGGGCCGCCATGGGCTTTAAGGACTCCCGGATCAGTTTCTGCCGGTTGTGGTAAACCAGCGTGGTTGCAATGGCCATGAGGCTGAGCCGTGCGGTTGACGGCGGATTTTTTTCTTTTTCATCGTCAAAATGCTGCTCGATAAACCGGGTCGACAGCTCTCCGGCCGCAAAGGCCGGATGATTCAGTATCAGGTTGACGAAATCGACATTGGTGATCACCCCTTCAACGTGATATCCGTTCAGGGCGTTGACAAGCGCCATTCGCGCGCTTTCCCGGCTCTCCCCCCAACTGATCACCTTGGACAGCAGGGAGTCATAATAGACACTGACCAGGCTTCCGGCCACAATGCCGCTGTCCACCCGGATGTTTTTCCCGCGCGGCGAGGCGTAGCGGGTGATCATGCCGGTCGCCGGCAGGAAATTCCGGGACGGATCTTCGGCACATATCCGGGCTTCAATGGCTGAACCGTTAAAGGATACGTCTTCCTGGCGAAAGGGAAGCATTTCCCCGTAAGCGATTTTCAACTGAAGTTCGACCAGATCCAGCCCGGTCACCATCTCTGTAACGGGATGCTCCACCTGAAGCCGCGTGTTCATTTCCAGAAAATACATGTTCCTTTCTTCATCCAGAATGAATTCAACGGTTCCGGCATTGGTATAGCCGGCTTCCCTGGCCAGGCTGCAGGCCATTGTTCCCATTTTCAGGCGAAGGGCCGGGTCCACCGCCGGCGAGGGGGTTTCTTCGATGATTTTCTGGTACCGGCGCTGAATGGAACATTCTCTCTCGCCAAGATGAATCACGTTTCCATACCGGTCCGCCAGGATTTGAATCTCGATGTGCCGGGGATTGGCGATATACCGCTCGATAAAAAGCTGCGGGTCGCCGAAGGCCTTTTTTGTTTCCTCCCGGCAGGCCAGAAACGCCGGCCCCATTTCCTGCCTGTCGGATACGATCCGCATCCCCTTTCCGCCGCCGCCGGCAGCGGGCTTTAACAGAACGGGAAATCCGATCTGTTCGGCAACGGCTTCGGCCTCTTGCGGGCCGGACAACATGCCGATATGCCCGGGAACCACCGGAACCCCGGATTTCAGGGCCAGGGCCTTGGAGGCGATTTTATCCCCGAGGGTTGCAATGGCTGCCGCGGGCGGACCGATAAACACCATGCCGGACTGAGAAACTTTTTCGCAGAATCCGGCATTTTCGGACAAAAACCCGTAACCGGGGTGAATGGCCCGGCAGCCGGTTTTCATCGCCGCATCGATGATTTTTTCAGCAAGCAGATAGGATTCCGCGGCACGCGCTTTTCCGACAAATACAGCCTCGTCCGCTTCCCGGACGTGAAGGCTTCTGGCATCCGCCTCGGAATACACCGCAACCGTTTGGATTCCCATCCGTTTGCAGGTCCGGATGATGCGCACGGCAATTTCGCCGCGATTGGCGATCAGTATTTTCTCGAACATCATCAACCTCTCACAAGGGAATATTGCCGTGTTTGCGATCCGGCTGGCGGGTCTTTTTGCTTTCCAGGAACTGCAGGGTCCGAATGAGCCGGTGCCGCGTGTCTCTGGGAAAAATCACATCATCGATATACCCTCTTTTGGCTGCCAGAAACGGGTTGACAAAGGCTTTCCGGTAGTGCTCCATTTTTTCCGCAAGGGTCGCATCCGGGTCCCTGGATTCCGTGATTTCTTTCCGGTAAATGACCTCCACCGCGCCCCTTGGCCCCAGGACGGCAATCTCGGCAGTCGGCCAGGCATAATTGATATCGCAATGAATGTGCTTGGAGTTCATCACCAGATACGCGCCGCCGTAAGCTTTTCTCACGATAACCGTGATCCGCGGCACGGTGGCTTCGATAAAGGCGTAGAGGAGTTTGGCGCCGTGCCGGATGATCCCCCCGTGTTCCTGTTCCGGACCCGGCATGAATCCGGGAACATCCACCAGGCAGATCAGGGGAATGTTGAATGCATCGCAGAATCTGACAAACCGGGCTGCCTTGGTGGAGGCGTTGCTGTCCAGAACCCCCGCCAGGACGGCCGGCTGATTGGCCACAAGTCCGATGGTCTGGCCACCCATCCGGCCGAATCCGCAGATGATGTTGCGGGCGAACCCCGCATGAATCTCCAGAAATTCCGCACCGTCCAGAATGCTGTAAATCAGGACGTTCATGTCATAAGTCTGGTTGGGATTCGGCGGAACCAGATGATCGAGGGCCGGGTCCGTCCGTTCGGGCGGATCCCCTAAATCGAGAAAAGGCGCCTTCAGGCGATTGTTGGATGGCAGGAAACTGATCAGCCTGCGGACTTCCCGAAGGCAGAGAATATCGTTTGGAACCACGAAATGGGCAACGCCGCTGACGGTTCCATGAACCTGGGCCCCCCCCAGTTCCTCCGAGGTGATATCCTGATGAATGACGGTTTTAACGACATTCGGACCCGTCACGAACATATTGGAGGAATTTTCAACCATAAAGGTAAAATCGGTCATGGCCGGGCTGTAAACCGCTCCTCCCGCGCACGGCCCCATGATGCAGGAAATCTGAGGGACCACGCCGCTGGCCTCGACATTGCGATGGAAAATCTCCCCGTATGCCGCAAGTGCATCCACCCCTTCCTGGATCCGGGCGCCGCCGGAATCGTTCAGCCCGATAATGGGAGAGCCGACCCGCACCGCGTGATCCATGACCTTGCTGATTTTCTGGGAATGGGCCTCGCCCAGAGAGCCCCCGATCACGGTAAAATCCTGGCTGAAGATAAAAACCTCCCGGCCGTCGATGGTTCCATGGCCCGTCACAACGCCATCTCCGGGGTAACGGCCAAGGGACCTTTCGGCGTCTCCGCCCAGAGATCCGCCCCTTCCGGTCTTTAGGATATCAAATTCCTCAAACGAGCCTTCATCCAGCAAAAGGTCGATGCGTTCCCGGGCCGTGAGCTTTCCTCTCCGGTGCTGGGCGTCAATGCGATCCTCGCCGCCGCCTTGTATCGACTCCCGGCGCATCTCCTCAAGTCTTGAAAGATTGTCATGCAACGGCAATACCATAAATTCCTCCAGGGAATAACCAAACCCCGTTTCCAGGCAGTGAAGAAAAAATCAAGTCAGCTCTGTCTAAATCAAATTCGACAAAATATCAAATTGATTTATCGGAATCCGTCCGCAACGGATGACCGTCATTTTGGTTTTGCAATGCACCGCAAAACAATGTAAGTAATGCCGGATTGCTCCTTTATTAAACCCCCTCTCTCTTTATTTAAGAGGGGCTGACAAAAAAACCAGGACAGGTTCATGTCGCAGAAAATGCCGGATGATCGACCCTCTTTTTTTTACCGTTTAAAGCTTTTCCTGGCGCTGTCCCGAACGCCGCACGGCCTGATTGATATGGCAACCCCGGTTTTTGCGGCGCTGATCTGGCTGGGCCACATTCCGTCCCTTCCGCTTGTCTTTCTGAGCCTGTTGACGGCATTTGCGGGATATACCGCGGTTTACGCCTTGAATGACATTGTGGATTTTCGCCAGGACCGGCAGCTCGCCCGGCAGGGCGGAGCCTGTCCGGCCGACGGGGATCTGGACGCCATTCTCGTGCGCCACCCCATGGCCTGCGGGTTTCTGTCTTTTCGGCAAGGACTGGCCTGGACAGGGTTCTGGGCCGCCATGGCCGTTATCGGCGCCTATCTGTTAAATCCGGTCTGCCTGTGGATATTTGCGGCCGGATGCGCGATGGAGGCCCTGTACTGCCTGCTGTGGCGGGTCAGCCATTACCGGACCCTGGTCAGCGGGGCCGTCAAAACCCTGGGGGCTGTTGCCGCGATATTTGCAGTTGATCCGCATCCGTCCGCCGCATTTGTGACAGCCCTTTTTTTATGCCTTTTTTTCTGGGAAATCGGCGGTCAGAACATCCCCAATGACTGGACCGATCTGGAAACCGACAGCCGGTCCGGCGCCAAAACCGTTCCTGTCCGGCTGGGCGCCCGCCGGTCGAGCCTGATCATCCTGGGCAGCATTCTGCTGGCCCTGCCTTTAAATACGGCCGTGTTTCAGCTTTCGCCGGTGCATTACCCGCCGACATATCTGATTGCAGCACTGGCTGCCGGCGTTTACCTGTTGCTGCTGCCGGCCCTCCGGCTCCAGGCTTCCAGGTCCCGGCGGGACGCCATGGCCCTGTTCAACCGGGGCAGCTATTATCCGCTGATGCTGATGGGAATCGTGCTGGTCAAGGCTGTGCTGAACTCCTAAAAAACGGTAATTATTTTCAGGTTCGCCATGAACATCTATTGACAAAGTGATCATCTTAAGATAGGCGGTAGTATTCCAAAACAGTGGACTCCGCGCCCGGAACGGTAATGCATAAAAAAGGCTATCAACCCGTTGCGGAATCGGTTTTAACACAAACAAATCGGCCCATTAACTACTGCGGTAGATTAATATACGCTTGACATTCACATTGAAAGGGGGTTGATATCTCTTACGGGAAACGGCTGATGATGCCGCCCCATGGTCTGGAATCCGTATTTATGAAGTTATTCTATTTCTAACACCTTTTTACCATCTAACGAAGGAGGTAACATTGGGCTTAGACATTTT
>JBBIPX010000179.1:0-5278 GCA_037442625.1 Desulfobacteraceae bacterium | reverse complement strand
GCAAAGCGGTTTAAAAGAACGGGAACCGGAAAATTTGTTTTCTCAAAATCCCATGGCAGTCATATTTTGACCAAAAAGACCACCAAGCGAAAGCGTTCTTTGAGAAAAAGTCAGATTATTGATAAAACCAATGTCAGAGAGTTGAAATTATTACTTCCGAACGGGTAAAACCTCGATATTTGTTGTTGATTCGGCCTACCCGGCCGGATGGATATGCATGCAGCGCCGGCCGGTCTCATGCACCGGTTTCAACCAGACGCTGCAGGATCAAGGAGATAAGGATATGAGAGTAAAACGTGGTTTTAAGGCAAGAAGGCGAAGAAATAAAGTATTAAAGCTGGCCAGAGGATTTCGCGGCGGACACAGCAAGCTGTTCCGGACAGCCGCGGACACCGTGGACCGGGCCCTTGCCTATGCTTACAGGGATCGCAAGGTCAAAAAAAGGGATTTTCGCAGCCTCTGGATCGCCAGAATCAACGCGGGTGCACGGATGAATGACCTGTCTTACAGCAAATTCATGCACGGACTGAAACTGGCCGGCATCGCACTGGATCGGAAAGTGCTCGCAGAACTTGCGATTGCGGACCCGACCGGTTTTTCCAGTCTGGTCAGAACCGCAGCGGTGCAAAACTGACGATGGGTTGAAAAGACCGTCGGCCTGGTTGCGCATCGCCCCCGGGGGATGAAACAGGTGGCCGGGCGGTTCCCCGAAGTGTCTGCCCGGCGGATCGGGAAGACCGGATGGAAAGGAAATCATCCGGTCCCTTTCAAAAAAAGGAGTCGCCCGCCCGTGGAGACTCTTGCTATCGACTGCGCCTCAGATGATCTAACCCGCCTTTCTTACAGCAGAGCATTCAATCGTGGAACAACAGATAGAACAGATTCTTCAGCAGGCGTTGACCGAGCTTCAGTCAGCTTCGCAGGCAGATCAGCTTCAGGCATATTCGGTCCGGTATCTGGGGCGAAAAGGGCTTGTCACCCAATATCTTCGCAACATCTCCCGTCTGCCGGCCGAACAGCGACCGATGGCGGGAAAAAGAGCCAACGAGGTCAAAAACATCCTGGAGCAAGCCCTGCAAAAGGCGCTTCAGGAAATTGAAACCCGGCAGGCTGCGGAAGAGGCCGGCATCGATGTTTCATTGCCTGGCCGGGCAGCCGTTCATGGCTCCATCCATCCGATTACCCGGATCACCCGCAAGATCTGCGAGATTTTCGCGGCCATGGGGTTTGCCGTTGCCGAAGGCCCCGAAGTGGAGCTGGACCACTACAATTTCGAGGCCCTGAATATTCCCAAAAATCATCCGGCAAGGGATATGCAGGACACGTTTTACGTGTCGGAATCCATCGTCCTTCGGACGCACACCTCCCCGATTCAGGTCCGGTACATGGAAAGGCACGCTCCCCCGTTCAAGATCATTGCTCCGGGCAAGGTGTACCGGTGCGATTCGGACATTACCCACACCCCCATGTTTCATCAGGTTGAAGGGCTTGTGGTGGGGCAGTCCATATCCTTCGGAGACTTGAAAGGCATATTGACGGTGTTTGTCCATCAGATGTTTGATGATCAGACCGGCCTGCGGTTCCGCCCCAGCTTTTTCCCTTTTACCGAACCCAGCGCAGAGGTGGACATTCTGTGCGTCATGTGCCGGGGCAAGGGGTGCAGGGTGTGCAAGCAGACCGGATGGCTCGAAGTGCTCGGCTCCGGAATGGTTCACCCTGCTGTTTTCGAGAATGTCGGCTACGACACTTCCCGCTGCTCGGGGTTTGCATTTGGAATGGGCGTTGAGCGGATTGCCATGCTGAAATACGGAATTGACGACATCCGGAAGTATTACGAAAACGACATCCGTTTTTTAAAACAGTTCTGACTGATTTTTTCGGCAGACGGCAGGTCACTTGAGGAACCGGGATGCTTTTTGATGCCCGCAGATGATCGTTTGGCAGGTGATGGTTCTGAATAAGCCCGGCTGATTGCGGAAATCAGCAAATCACCGGAAACTCACATGAAGGCCATTTTGAATTCCGACTCCTGAATTCTGAAATGCCCGAGCAGTTAATTTTTTTGAGCGACAAGGTTTGATGGCTTCGTAAAAAGTCCAATATCTGCGTTGCGCTGCATCCTTCGTCATTGCGGCGTACTGTATGTACGCCTCATGCCTCAGGATTTGCGCGCCTTGATCTTGAACTTTTTTCTTTGCCATCACAATTTCGACTTTTTACGAGAGCGTCAGGTTTTGTTCCGATGAAAATAAGCTTAAACTGGCTGAAATCCTATGTTCCGATAAAAATGGAAGTCGGCGATCTTGCCGAAGCCCTGACCATGACGGGCCTTGAAGTAGAGGCCACATACGACCGCTATGAATATCTGAAAACGGTCGTTGTCGGCCGCGTTGTCAGCATCTTTCCGCATCCGAATGCCGCCAGGCTTCGATGCTGCGTCGTGGATTCCGGAAATGCAAGGATACCGGTTGTCTGCGGAGCACCCAATGTTCATGTCGACTGTCTGTCGGCCCTGGCGCTTCCCGGAACACAGCTTCCCGACGGTACGGTCATTGAAGCCGGCACGATTCGGGGGGCCGATTCCCGGGGCATGTTGTGCAGCGAGGGGGAGCTTGGGATCGGGCCGGATCGCAGCGGGATCATGATTCTGCCGCCGGAGCGCCTTTCGCCGGATGCGGTCGGCCGGCCCCTGGCTTCGGCCCTGGATCTTTCGGATATGGTGCTGGAGATCGGCCTGACGCCGAACCGATCCGACTGCCTCAGCATGATCGGCATTGCCAGGGAAATCGCCGCGATTCAGAACACCAAGCTGTCTTATCCTGAAGCCGGCCTTCCCGCGGGCAAAGGCGACATCCGCCAGGCGGCATCTGTTTCGATTCTCGCACCGGATCATTGCCCCCGGTACGCGGCCAGAATACTGACCGGGGCCACCGTAGGCCCTTCGCCGCACTGGCTATACGACCGGCTGATATCCGTCGGCATCCGGCCCATCAACAACGTGGTGGACATCACCAATTTTGTGATGATGGAAACCGGCCAGCCCCTTCACGCTTTTGACTTTGACCGTCTGGCCGGTCGCCGCATCGTGGTGCGGACCGCTGATGCGGGAGAATCGTTTACCACTCTGGATCACAAATCGCGAACCCTGACCGCGGACATGCTCATGATCTGCGACGGGGAAAAACCGGTTGCCATCGCCGGAGTCATGGGCGGGCTTAATTCCGAAATCGAACCGTTCACGAAATCGATTTTGATTGAAAGCGCATGCTTTGATCCAACCAGTATTCGTAAGACATCCAAATATTTCGGGTTGAACACGGATGCATCCCACCGGTTCGAACGCGGCGTGGATCCCGAGGGGACGGTCTTTGCTTTGGACCGGGCCGCATCGCTGATGGCAGAAATCTGCGGCGGCGTTTTGATGGAAGGGGTGATTGACGAGCGCCCGGTGATGCAGTCGCAACAGCCGATCCTTTTCAGCAGTGATGCCGCCAACCGGCTTCTGGGGACAAAGATCGATCCCGCGGCCATGGACAGCATGCTTGCATCCATCGGTTTTAAGGTTGAGGGGCTGGACCCGGACCTGCGAAGGGTGATTCCGCCGTCTTTTCGCGTGGATGTTTCCAGGCCGGTTGACCTTGTGGAAGAAATCGCCCGGCTTTCCGGCTATGAAAAAATCCCGACGACGTTTCCCGTCATTGCGCAAGGTTCGACCGCCGGTGCTTTCCTGTCGCAAAACCCCGGGGAACAGGTCCTTCGGTTGATGACCGGGTTCGGGTTTTCGGAAACCATTACCTACAGTTTTATACATTCGCAGTCCAGTGCTTATCTCAGACTTGAAGCCGGCGACCCCGGGATGCGCCTGCTGCATGTCCTCAACCCGTTGAGCGAAGACCAGGGGGTGATGCGGACCTCGCTGATTCCCGGCATGCTGGAGACTGTGAGCCGGAACATTTCCAGGCAGTCGAAAAACCTCAAGCTCTTTGAAATCGGCAACGTATTTTTCAGCAACGGCCAGGATGCTCTCCCGGATGAAATGGAAATGCTCACGGGCTTGTGGACAGGCGCTCGTCAGGAGACATCGTGGCATTCGCCGGACGCGGCCTGTGATTTTTATGACCTGAAAGGGGTGGTGGAGGCGCTTCTGGCAGCGCTTCATATTCCCGATGTCCGTTTTTCACGCAGTTCGGCCCTGTCTTGTCCGTATTTGAAACCGGGCTATGCGGCAAGTATCCGGTGCGGCGGGCAAGCGGCGGGGTATATGGGCCAGGTGCACCCGGAAACGCTGGGATATTTTAACATCAAACAGCCGGCCTACATTTTTGAGATCGATATCCGGAAACTTTTCTCCTGTGTGCCCGATGTCCGGCAGACTGCGGCCATCCCCAGATTTCCGGCAGTTGCAAGGGACATGACGCTGATTCTTTCAAAAGCCATTGAGTCCGGCGGCGTCATCGAGCGAATCCGGCGGATGCGGGACCCGCTCGTGGAGCATGTCATGCTCTTTGACGTGTTTGAGGGAGGAAACCTTCCGCCGGATAAAAAAAGCCTTTCTTTCCGTCTGATCTACCGCTCGGCGGACGGAACACTGGAAGATGAGGCTGTTAATTTGCTTCACAAAAACATATCCGGTAAACTGATTCAGGAATTTGACGCAACGCTGCCTTAGTGAGCGGATGGCCTGGTACTTATCAGCAATTGTCGATGCTTGCTTTCGGGTTTGAAATGTTCGTGAGGATTTACGATGCCCGGTCAAAAGTTTCAGTCCGACAAACTGTATTACAAGATCGGCGAGGTCAGCCGGATTGCCGGCCTGCCTTCCCATGTCATCCGGTTCTGGGAGCAGGAATTCCCGAAAATCAAACCCCATCGGACCCCGTCCGGCCAGCGTCTTTACACCCGGCGGAATATTGAAATCATTCTTGAGATCAAAGACCTGCTTTATGAACAAAAATATACCATTGAAGGCGCCAGGCAGTTCATGAAAGCCGGTAAAGCAGGTGCATTGCCCCTGGTCCTGGCCGAGATCCGGCAGGAGCTTGAACGCATCAAGGCCATTTTGTCCTGAAGTCTGCATCGCCGGATATCGGGATTCCGGGCGTGGGCAAAAACGCCGGTACCCTGAAGCGGACCCGCAACGGCAATTTCAACTTCATGAAAATTATTGACAATCTCGTAATTTTAACGTAGTTTGTCCAGGTAAATCGGCGGGCATAGCTCAGTTGGTAGAGTACAAGCTTCCCAAGCTTGGTGTCGCGAGTTCGAATCTCGTTGCCCG
>JBBIPX010000178.1:0-5397 GCA_037442625.1 Desulfobacteraceae bacterium | reverse complement strand
GCGCCCGAATCAATGTTGCTCTTGATCTGCCCCAGGGCCTGTATCACTTCCGCCCTGCCCACGGCAAACCCGAGCCGCCAGCCTGTCATGTTGTAGGTTTTGGAAAGGGAATGAAATTCAACACCGACCGCCTTGGCGCCGTCCGTCTCCAGAAAACTGGGCGGCCGGTATCCGTCAAAGGCCATTTCCGAATAGGCGGCATCATGGCAGACGATGATGTTGTGCTTTTCCGCAAAGCGCACCACATCCTTGAAAAAATCAAGGGTTGCCACGGCCGATGTCGGATTGTTGGGGTAATTGATAAACATCAGTTTGGCTTTGGCTGCAACCGGATCCGGGACTGCGGACAGATCCGGCAGGAACTGGTTGGATTTGAGAAGATCCATAAAATGGGTCCGGCCGCCGGCGAACTGGATGCCGGTATTGTACACGGGATATCCGGGACTTGTCGCAAGTCCGATATCCCCGGGGTTGATCAGGGCCAAGGGGATATTGGCGATGCCTTCCTTGGAGCCGATCAGGGTGACGACTTCCGTCTCCGGTGAAAGCGCGACCTGAAAGCGCCGCTGGTACCACCTGGCCACCGCTTCATTGAAAGCGCCCATGCCGGAGTATGAGGGGTAGCGGTGATTGGCCGGATCCCGGGCAGCCTTGTTCAGTGCCTCGATGATGTGCGGCGGGGTCGGCATGTCCGGATCACCCACCCCGAGATCGATGATATCCACGCCCTTGCTGCGGGCTTCCGATTTCTGGCGGTCAATTTCCTTGAAAAGATAGGGTGGCAGGGCTTTTAACCGGTCGGATTTTTCAATGGTAATCGTCATAAACGCGTCCTTGTTCTTATGTGATGGCAATGTCAATAATTCCAGGCATCTTCGCCAAGCTCCGCCCGGTAAATCACGCGGGCGTCCCCTTCCAGATACACATTGGAATAACCGCCCTGACGTTGATCGAAATAAATGCGCAGATAGCCGCCGCTTCGTGTCAGCAGGGTCACCGGAGAAGTCAGACCGTATTTGGCGGATGTAACCAGCGCACTGGCGACGCATCCGGTGCCGCAGGCCAGGGTTTCATCCTCGACCCCGCGCTCGTAGGTGCGGACCGCGACAGTGCCGTCCGGCTGAAGCGAAACAAAATTGGCATTGGTTCCGGCAGGCGCAAAATCCGGATGGAAGCGGATTTCCTTTCCCATTTTTTTCACAGGCACGCGCTGAATCTTATCCACGACCATTACGACATGCGGAACGCCGGTATTGACGCTGGAGACTCGAAATTTTCCGCTTTTAAGGACAAGGGACCGGTCCGGCACCAGGTTCGAGGGATCCGTCATCCGGATCTTGACCAGACCCGTTTCGGAAACCCTTGCGGATACGACTCCAGCCAGGGTTTCAAAGGCCATCTCCGGGCCGGTGATGCCGTTCAGAAACGCAAAACGGGCCACGCACCTGGCGCCGTTTCCGCACATTTCCGCAACGCTGCCGTCCGAATTGTGGAACCGCCATTTGAAATCCGCCGTATCCGAATTTTCGATCAGGATGACGCCGTCGGCGCCCACCGACATTTTCCTGCGGCAGACGCCGACAATAAATGCGGTAAGATTCTTTTCCGAAATCAGGGACTGACGGTTGTCGATGATGATAAAATCATTGCCGCAGCCGCTCATCTTGTAAAAATGTATCGGGTTCATAGCCTGCCTTTTATCATAAAAACTCCGGAACCGTCTCCCCTGCGATCAGATCCGCATAGGTTTCCCGCTCCTTGATCACCGCAAATTCGTCCCCCTTGACCATGACCTCGGCGGCCCGGAGGCGGGAGCAATAATTGGACGACATCACAAAACCGTAAGCGCCCGCGCTCATCAGGACCAGCAGATCGCCGCTTTTAACCGGTGCCATCCGCCGGTCCTGCGCCAGAAAATCTCCGGTTTCACAGATGGGGCCGACAATGTCCGCGGTAAAGGGTTCTCCGCTTGATGGTATCACGGGCAGCACCTCATGGTAGGCATTGTACAGAATGGGCCGCATCAGATCATTCATTCCCGCATCGGTGATGACAAATTCCTTGACAAGGCCTTTTTTCCGGTACAGGACCCGGGTAACCAGGATGCCCGCATTTCCCACGATGACCCGGCCGGGTTCCAGGATCAGCCGGATCTTCAGGTCTCCAAGAACATTGGCGATGGCCCGGGCATACTCGGCCGGCCGGGGCGGGGATTCTTCCCGGTAGGTGATTCCCAGTCCGCCGCCCATATCCAGATACCGGATGGTTATCCCCATTGCCGCAAGCCGCTGAATCAGGTTCTTGAGGCTTTTCAGCGCATCTTCGAACGGCTGGATCTCCGTGATCTGGGAGCCGATATGGCAGTCGATTCCCACAACCGAAACATGGGACATGCGGCTTGCGCTTTGATAGGCCGAAAGCGCACCTTCCGTGTCGATCCCGAATTTGTTCTTTTTAAGGCCGGTAGAAATATACGGGTGGGTTTTGGGGTCCACATCCGGATTCACCCGGATGGAAACAAAGGCCTTTTTTTGAAGCGCCGCGGCCCGGGCCTCTATCAGCTCCAGCTCCTCCAGGGATTCGATATTGAACATCAGGATGCCGGTTTCCAGGGCAAAATCAATTTCATCCAGCCGTTTTCCCACACCCGAATAGACGATGCGATCGGGGGGAAATCCGGCCGTAAGGCCCCGGAAAAGCTCTCCGCCCGAAACGATGTCCAGCCCGCTGCCAAGTCCTGCCAGAAGCTTTAGAACCGCCAGGCTGGTATTGGCCTTAGCTGAAAAACAGACCAGCCGGTCAAGCCCTTCAAAGGCATCGTTAAACGCCTTGAAATGCCGGGTCAGCGTGGCTTGGCTGTATAGATAAAATGGCGTTCCCACCTGCCGGGCGATTTCCCTTACCGGTACATCCTCGCAATACATTTCATTGCCGCGATACTGAAAATAATGCATGTCCCTTACTCCCCTTCCACCGTCACCACATTTGAATCCTTGCTGCTAAGCTCCTTTGAATAACCGATCACCTTATACCGGTAACGGTACCCTTTTTCAAGCGCATCCCGGTACGTCATGACGGAGGCTCCTTGCCGTTCCTCCACAAAAGGAATATCGGCCACCCGCTGAAACAGAATTGGACAATGGTCGCAGCTTTCGGAAACCAGCTCTGAGGCGCGATACACGCCGAACCCGGTTACGGGCTGGGACCCGGAAAGGGTTTTTGAAAAAGACCAGGTCAGTTCAATCCGGTTTCCGGTCTGCTGCACGCGAAGATCCGCAACCGGCTGCGGCGGAACCTGCCGGGGCGGGGACGGCATGGCTTTTTTGCCGCATCCAAGGATGCACAGACCCAAAAAGGCTGCCGCAATCAAAAGCGTCACTGAAAAGCCGCGTTCCGGGCTCCTGCCGCCTGTCAAGGACATGCCGCCTCCTGCAGGCGCAGCCGGGCCGCCTGAATGGCCGCTCTGACATTCTCCCGGGCCGTTCCCCCGAAAGATGTCCTGCGATGGATCATCTCTTCGGGCGTCAGGATGCCGAAAATGTCTTCTCCTATAAGGCTCGAGAAAGACTTCATCTCCTCAAGCGTCAGCTCATGAAGTTCTTTTTTCAGGCCGGACGCATATCCCACGGCCTTTCCCACGCAACTGTGCGACTCCCGGAACGTCATTCCCCGCATCACCAGATAATCGGCCAGATCCGTGGCATTCAAAAACCCCGTGGTGGTTGCCTGGTACAGAACTTCCTTGTTGATCCTGAGCCTTGGCAGCATGGCCGTGTAGATCTCGATGCAGGCCTTCAAGGTATCCACGGCATCGAAGACGGCGGGCTTGTCTTCCTGCATGTCCCGGTTGTAAGCCAGGGGAAGCGACTTCATGAGGGTGAGCAGCGCAAACAGATCGCCGAAAACCCTTCCGGCTTTTCCGCGGACCAGTTCCGGCACATCCGGATTTTTTTTCTGGGGCATGATGCTGCTGCCGGTTGAAAACGCATCCGGCAGTCCAATGAAGCCGAACTCTGTGGAAGACCACAAAATCATCTCCTCGGAAAGCCTGCTGAAATGAACCATGGCGATGCTGGCGCAGGAAAGAAATTCCAGCATGAAATCCCTGTCCGAAACCGAATCGATGCTGTTGGCGGAAACCTCCGGAAACTGGAGAAGATCGGCCGTAAACTGCCGATCGATCGGGTATGTGGTGCCGGCAAGGGCGGCGCTGCCCAGCGGCAGCACGTTGATCCGCTTTACGGCATCGCAGAGCCGCGCCCGGTCCCGTGAAAACATCTCGAAATAGGCCATCAGATGATGCGACAGCAGCACCGGCTGGGCCCGCTGGAGATGGGTGTACCCGGGCATGATCACCTCCAGGTTCTCCTCGGCCAGGGACACGATCACCGCATTCAGGGCATCCAGAAGGCGGATGATGGCGCGGGTTTCCTCCCGCAGATACATGCGGGAATCCAGCGCCACCTGGTCATTGCGGCTTCTGGCCGTGTGCAGTTTCTGCGCGACCTTGCCGACTTCCTGGAAAAGCCGGGTTTCAATATGCATGTGGATATCTTCCAGACCGTGGTCGAACAGGAACTTGCCCCGCTGGATTTCCCGCTGGATGGCGCCGAGCCCTTCAATCAGTTTTTCGGCCTCTTCATGCGTAATGATGCCGGTATGAGCCAGCATCCGGCAGTGGGCGATGCTGCCGTCGATGTCATAGGCGTAGAGCCGCTTATCCACATCGATTGACGAAGTGAAGAGTTCAACGCTTCTATCGGTTTTCTCCGCAAACCTTCCTTCCCATGGCTTTTCGATCATGAATCTCCTCTATTGTTTCAGCATGTTCTGGATTCTCAGCCGCAGGGCATTCAGCCGGATAAATCCTTCCGCGTCTTTCTGGCGATACACCGAATCATCTTCAAAGGTTGCAAAGTCAAGACTGTACAGGGACCGGTCCGATTTTCTTCCCAGAACCCGGCAGTTGCCCTTGTACAGTTCAAGGCGCACAACGCCGCATACGTTTTTCTGGGTGTCGTCAACCAGGTTCTGCAGCAGGCGCATTTCCGGAGAAAACCAGAACCCGTAATACACCATTTCCGCATATTTGGGAATCAGGGAATCCCGCAGGTGCATGACTTCCCGGTCGAGGGTGATGGATTCCATGGCCATATGGGCCGCCCTTAAAATGGTTCCTCCCGGCGTTTCATACACGCCGCGGGATTTCATGCCCACAAACCGGTTTTCGACAATATCCGCCCGGCCGATGCCGTTTCGGCCGCCCAGACGGTTCAACTCCCGCAGCAGGGCCGCCGGCGACAGGGCCCGGCCGTTTACAGCCACCGGATTTCCCTGGTCAAAGGCAATCTCGATAATTTCATGCGCATCCGGCGCATCCTTGGGGGATACGGACAT
>JBBIPX010000177.1:0-5411 GCA_037442625.1 Desulfobacteraceae bacterium | reverse complement strand
AATCTTTTTTTCAGCTTGAATATTACCTTCCAGGTAATGGCAGTCGCCGAAATGTCAGCCGGCCACCAGGACCCCGTCAGCCCCGCTTTTAAGTGCATGAACAATAAAGAGAGGATCCACGCGTCCCGAGCACATGACCCGGACGGTTCTCATATTCGAAGGGTGCTGAAGCCGGGACACCCCCGCCAGGTCGGCCCCGGCATAGGCGCACCAGTTGCAGAGAAACGAAACGATCTTGGGTTCAACTTGTTCCATATTCACACCTTTTGGATAGTGATTGATAATTCACCGCGTTAAGCAGCACAAACAGCCGCAACGATCTGATCATCCCGGAAATGCAGCATATCGATGGCCTTTTTCGGACAGGATGCAGCGCACAGGCCGCATCCCTTGCAGGAAGCGGAAATGTTTTTGGCTTTATATCCCTTTCCGTCCGCGTCCTCCTGAATAATTGCCCCGAATGGGCAGACTTCGGTGCAAAGGCCGCAACCGATGCACAGATCGCGGTTTACCTGGGAGACCAGCGGAGATATCTGAATGGAGCTCCTGGCCAGTACCGTGGCGGCCCGCCCGGCTGCCGCCATTGCCTGAGCAATGCTTTCATCCATGGATTTGGGATAATGGGCCAGACCGCAGACAAAAAGACCATCTGATGCAAAGTCGACTGGCCGCAGTTTGGCGTGGGCTTCCATGAAGAAATTTTCGGCATTTACGGGAACCTTGTAAAATGCGGCGATGTCCGCATTCGCAGAAGGTTCGATGGCTGTTGCAAGATTCACCAGATCCGCATGGATCAAAAGCTCTTTCTGAAGAATCGGGTCAAATACCCGGACATCGAGTCCATCGGCGGTTTCCGTGACAAGGGGTTTTCTCGCCAGGCTGTAGCGGATGAAAATCACGCCTTTTTCCCTGGCTTTTTTATAAAGAATTTCGCGTTCTCCAAAGGTGCGAATATCCCGGTATATGACAAAGACATCGGTATCCGGCTGTTTCTCCTTGATGGCGATGGCCTGGGATACGGATGCCGAACAGCATATCCGGGAGCAATAGGGCCGCTTTTCATCACGGGACCCCACGCACTGAATAAAGACCACGCTTGCGGCCCCGGCCAGCTTATCCGGATGGTTTTCCAGATCGTGCCACCGGGTGACGGACGGATGTTTGCCATAAAGATATTCATCTGTTAAAGCCGCCTGGCCGCCGGTTGCCACAATGGCAACCCCATGCCGGATGGTATGCGTTTTTTCACCGGCCTGAACCCGTGTTTCAAAATTTCCGACAAAACCGGACGCCTCAACAACTTCAGCCCAAGTCAGGACGGTAATCTCGGGGTGTCGGCTGACCCGATCGATCAGGTCTTTCAGAAACTGCTGAACATTTTCCCCGGACCAGGTCGTGTGCACATCCCGTGCGGATCCGCCCAGACTGCCGGACCTCTCGACAAGGGTTGCGGCAAAACCCTGGTCAGCCAGGCTCAGCGCCGCAGTCATGCCGGCAACTCCGCCGCCGATGACAAGCGCAGACTTGTTGACATCTACGGACAGTGAAGGAATCGCCTCCAGAAGCGTTGCCCGATGGATCGCCATCCGGACCAGATCCTTGGCCTTATCAGTCGCCTTTTCCTTTTCCCCCGAATGCACCCAGGTGCACTGGTTCCGGATGTTGGCCATCTCAAAAAGATATGCGTTCAGCCCCGCGTTTCGGATGGTTTCCTGAAACAGGGGCTCGTGCGTTCTGGGCGTGCAGGCCGCGACCACGATGCGGTTCAGCTTGTGCTCCCGAATGATTTCGACCATTTTATCCTGGGCATCCTGGCTGCAGGCAAAAAGAGGTTCTTCGGTATAAACCACATGCCCCAGCTCCCTGGCATAGGCTGCAACGGCCGGAACATCGGCAATGCCGCCGATGTTGATGCCGCAGTTGCAAACAAAGACACCGATTCGCGGCTCCTCGTTCTGAACGGCCAGTTCCTCGGGAAAGATTTTATCCTTGACCAGGGTTCCCCTGGCCGCCGACAGACTGATCCCGGCCGAGCAGGCCGCAGCGCTGGCTTCAACAACAGACTGCGGGATGTCCTTCGGGCCCTGAAGCGCGCCTGCAACAAAAATACCTTCCCGTGATGTGAAAACCGGAGAAAGATCGGATGTTTTGACGAATTTATAGGAATTCAGTTCAACGCCCAGAGTCTTGGCGGCTTCAATGGCGGATGCCGCGGGCTCCATGCCGACCGAAAGCACCACCATATCAAAATCTTCGGATACGCGCTCCCCGGCGTCGGTTGCATACACCAGATTCAGGGTTCCGGTTTCATCGATTTCGGTGATGGTATGAACCCTGGAGCGAATAAAGCGAACGCCCTGGGACTTGGCGCGCTCGTAATATTTTTCAAAGTCCTTGCCGTGTGTCCGCATATCCATGAAAAAGATGGCCGGCTCGAAATCAGCTCCCAGATGCTCCTTGGCAATCACCGATTCCTTGATGGCGTACATGCAGCAGACCGATGAGCAGTACTCATTGTCGCAGCGGTTCAAATCGCGGGACCCCACGCACTGGAGCCAGGCGATTTTCCCGGGTTCTTTTCCATCCGAGAGGCGATGGACATGACCCCCGAAAGGACCTCCTGCAGACAGAATCCGCTCAAATTCCATGCTGGTCACAACGTTGGGGAATTTGGCATGCTGGTAATTATCAAGCCTGTCCGGATTAAAAGGGGTAAATCCCGCGGTTAGGATGACCGAACCCACATTGAGTGTGACTTCCTTTTCAATATCATCAAATTTAATAGCGTTTGTGGGACAGAATTTTTCGCAGGCCCGGCACTTGCCTTTCTGAAAATAGATACAGCGGTTTTTATCAATGGCGTATTTCAGCGGCACGGCCTGGGCATAGGGGACGTAGATGGCTTTTCGCTTGGCCAGGCCTTCGTTGAATGGGTCCGTGGTTTTAGCCGGGCATTTCTCCGCACAGGTGCCGCAGGCAATGCATTTTTCCATATCCACAAAGCGGGGGGATTGTTTGAGGGTGACGGTAAAATTGCCGGAATCGCCGGAAATGGAAGTTACTTTGGAAAGGGTGAGAAGTTCGATGTTCATGTGCCGGCCGACCTCGACCAGTTTTGGGGAGATGATTCACATGGAACAATCGTTGGTGGGAAACGTTTTATCTAGCTGGGCCATGGCGCCGCCGATAGCCGGGCTTTCTTCAACCAAGTAAACATAGTATCCGGATTCAGCCAGATCCAGAGCCGACTGCATCCCCGTGATACCACCACCCACAACCAAAACAGAACCTACCGGAGTTTTGATGTTCATATTTGATTTCCTGTTTTTCTCGTTTATTTAAGTATGCCAACAAAAACAATCCGTTATGGATGACTTCAGATTAAATTCATTCCAACACCACAATGCGGGTTGAACTGTCTATTCTGAATTGAAATTTTTGTTTGAATTTCAGTCTTTGCCAAATAATCCAATATGTGTCAAGGAAATTATCATTTGTAGACAGAATAAAATAAGTTATTGGAACAGGGCGTAACTGATCGATCCATTCTATCGGATTTAACAGTAATTCAACGAAAATTGGAGGTATTCGGCGTTTGATGAATCCGGCAACGTTGTTCACAACTTGTTTATAACCGGAGATCACCTTAAAATCTTTGAAAAAAAATCCGGTTTTTTATAAGCTATATTTCTGGATAGTTGCTCATCACCAAATAGATAACATACAATATTTCAAACAGATACTATGTGTGCATAATTTTAAAGCCGGCCCTTCCAAATTCTGTTATATCCCGTTTGACTCTTTCCGGGCGCTTCTGTAAAAACGGACACACTTAAGCGGAAGCCATCGGGTTGATCTGCTGGCCGTTGGAAGACATTTCCCGGATATGTCAGAATCAATTCACGCCCCTTTGTTTCCGCATCCTTTTCCTTGTGGTCAACAGGCTGTGATCGTTTTTCAGTCTATCGTATAATTTTCAACTTACAATTTACCCTGAACTGGCGATACCCTCATGGAAACTATCTGGAACAAAACAAAGGCCGTAATTAAGGCATGCATCCCCGGACACAGTTTTCGTATGTGGATTGAGCCGGTTGAATTTTTGAATGTGGAAAATGGCGTCGTGGTGCTTTCCTGCCCGAATCCATTTTCAAAAAAAAGGATTCTGGAATTTTACAATGAGATGATTCTGTCGGAAATTCAGAAGATTTCGGGCAAGTCCTGTCAGATTTCCCTGGAGGTATCCGAAAAACGTCCAGCCTGTCAGAGCCAACCGGAAGTCAGTAATCAAAAATCCCTTTTCCCCCATGCCGAAGCGCAGCCTTCCAGCGGCAGGTTATTGAGAAGGGATTATACATTTGATCAGTTTGTCGTCGGCGGCAACAATGATTTTGCCTATTCCGCATCCCTTGCACTGGCCTCCCAAAAGAAAACCCAGCAGCATTCCCTGTTTTTGCTTTCAAAAACCGGCATGGGGAAAAGCCATCTGACCCAGGCCATCGGCAACCATATATTAACGGAGAACCCGGCGGAGAAAGTATACTACATTACGGCGGAAGATTTTTCCAATGAAATGGTTTCCGCATTTCAACATGACACCCTGGATCTGTTCAAAAAGAAATATCGAACCGGCTGCAATGTCCTGCTTCTGGATGACGTTCATTACCTCAGCGGCAAGGAACGCACACAGGTCGAGCTGGCCATGACACTGGACACTTTATATGATGCCGGGAAAAAAATTATTTTCTCCAGTTCCTATCTTCCCGGGGACATCCCCAAACTCAATGACAAACTGCGATCGCGGCTGTCCAGCGGATTGATTTCCGCAATTGACCCGCCGAATTTCAGAACGCGGATCAAAATTCTTCAAAAAAAGGCGACAGTCAACGGTGTTCATATTCCGGACGACATTACCCAGTATCTGGCAGGTGAGCTGACAGAGGACGTGCGTCAACTGGAAAGCGGTTTGATCGGAATCAGCGCAAGATCATCCCTTCTGGGCGCCCCGATTGATATGGCGCTTGCCCAAAGCGTTATCAAGAACATCATCCGCCAGCGCAAACTCATCACGATCGACGGGATTAAAAAACTGGTCTGCCGGGAATTCAACATTTCCCATCAGGACATGGTGTCTGCTTCCCGCAAACAGGCCCTGGTCAGAGCCAGGCAGATTGCCATGTATTTATCCCGGCGCTATACCGATTCACCCCTTCAAGCCATTGGAAAAAGTTTTAACCGCTATCATGCAACGGCACTGCATTCCATCAGCGCCGTTGAGAAAGGACTCCGGGACAACCATCCTCTCCGGAAACAGATCGAGTATCTTTGCACGAAACTTGAAGAAGGGATCTGAAGATATTGTTTAAGCCGCAAGAAAGCAGGTGCCGGACCCGATGCCGGGTCGGTAAGGA
>JBBIPX010000176.1:0-5663 GCA_037442625.1 Desulfobacteraceae bacterium | reverse complement strand
GACAGGGTTTGCATTCTTTCCAAGGGAAGACTGATCGCACTGGATACCCCGGGCAATCTCAAAAGCAGCGTCGGAGAATATATTGTCGAGTTTATCGATACCGAAGGCAGGCTGGTTCAGGATATCTGCAAAAGCCGAGATGAAGCGCACGAAATCGCAAAACAGAAAAAAAGCAGCGTGACCATCCGGAAAACAAATCTTGAGGATGTCTTTATCAAACTTACCGGAGGGCGCATCGAATGAAACAGCCGGGATGGTACCCCATATTTCTCCGCGAGATGCTGCTTTTCCGCAGAAAACTCTTAAAGCTCGGTTATCTGTTTTCCGCGATGATCTCGCCGGTTATCTACCTTGTCGCATTCGGATTCGGCCTTGGCAAAAGCGTGCAGGTTGGCGGCGGTACCGGATACCTTGGCTTTCTCGTTCCGGGTCTGGTCGCCATGAGCTCCATGAACAATTCCTATACCTGGGTTTCTTCCGCCCTGAATCTCAATCGGCTCTATTTTAAAACATTCCAGGTTTTCGTTCAGTCTCCGATAAGTCCGTCATCCATCATGATCGGCGAGGTCATGGCCGGTATGGTGAAAGGTCTTTTCGCCTCGTCCCTGATCATCGCCGTCGGTTTTGCGTCATCGCGCGATTTTTCCATCAACATGCTGTTTGCGACCGCCCTGATCTTAAACTGCTTTCTGTTTGCCAGCCTTGGCGTCATCACCGGCATGCGCACAAAATCGCATGAAGACACGGCAACCTACTCCAATTTTTTCATCATGCCCATGGCTTTTTTCAGCGGAACCTTTTTCCCGATAAATAAAATGCCTGTCTTGCTTAAGGCAATTATTTACATGATGCCGCTGACGCACACCAATATCCTGATTCGAAAGCCGCAGATTGATCCCGAGGGACTGATCTCGCTCGGGGTTCTGCTGCTTTATGCTGCGGCATTCTTTATTTATGGCTCATGGCTGATTAAGAACTACAGCGAATAGGCGGTGTCGCCCGGTTGCGCCGTATCCGCCGATTGCGCCGGTCCAGGCGGACAGCAGCCGCTAAAGGACAGTTGACGAATTGATGATTTTTTCGACAATTACCTTGGTGATCATGTAAGTCGGCCGGATGCCTTCATCTCCCAAGCCGCCGGATGCCAGGGTCTGACCGCTGATCAGGGGATTGTCTGAAGCATAGTAGGCATACCGAAGCCTGATATCGGGGCAGATGTGGCCGCGGATGATGGCCGCGCTGATGGCCCGCTGATAATGCCCGCCCTCCATTTCAAGGCCGATCGCTTTCCAGCTTGTGGTTTGAAATTTTTCCAGGACATCCCGGTTCTGAAGGGACGTGCCCAGAACCGTGACGATGGGCCCGACATAGACATCCACGGAATCATCGAAATCCGATTTTGTCAGGTCATTCTGCACCAGGTAGTTGTGGGGGGTTCCTTCCATCACATGGGCCGTCGGCAGCATGATATCGCCTTTGCCGCCCGGAAGGATGCCGGCCTTTCCCATGATGGAAATTGAGCGAACCTGAACGCCGGGCTCCTGGTGGAAATGCATCAGAAGTTCATCCATGACTTCATATGCCTGGGTTCCGAAGGCATAATCGATGACCAGAAGAACCGGCCGGGCCTGCTTCAGGTTCTCGCGCTCCAGATGAAGCTCGGGATGGAACATCAGATGGTCAAACTGAGCCATATCGATGATCTGGGCATGAATCAGCATTTCCGAGGTGTCCGGCACGTCATGGAAGCCGTTAGAGGCTGCATGCGCCTTGATCATTTCGCTTTTGTCCCGGGATGTTTGAAGAAAGCGGTAAAGATCCCCGTCGGGTTTTTCATTGCTGTTGCTGCAAATCGCGTCATACCCGTAAAGAAGGTTGACCACGCTGTGCATGTTGGCGCTGATAATGTGCAGGGGCCGGTTCAGGAGCCCTTTTTCACTAAGTTTATTCTTGATGTTGGAAGCCCACTCGGGCCCGTAGCGGTGATGGCCGATCATGCTCTGGAGAGCCGGTGTGAAATAAATCAAAAGTTCATCGTCCCTGCTGGCGCGCTCCCTTTCAACGCGTTTTCCCAGACGGTAGATGATCTGAAACAGGCTGCTGTTGCATCCGCAGGATCTGCGGTTTTCGTCCAGATACGTGAAGGTATCCTTGGTCTCCTGATAGGTTCGTCCCAGAAATATGCTCAGATTCCAGATGGCCTGATCAAGCTGCCCGTCGGTAAGAGCGTCTTCCCGGGAAGTGATGCGCTCCAGCTCCTTCCAGCCGCTGGTGTATTCTCCGTCGGGGTCCTTCATCTGATGGAATATTTTTTCGGCCTCGATGTTCAAAAAAGTCAGATGGGTCAGGACATCGTAAATTTCGCTGAGGCCGGTGGTGATGACAAAACACATTTCGTTTTCACTGACGCGGTAGGAAACACGGCGGCGTTTGTTCGGCAGAATTTTTTCAAAGGAAGTGTGTTCAAAGGCTTCGTGTGCGGTCAGAACAATCCGGGTGCAGTCTTCAATTCCCCTGGGGAGACGGTCCAGAATGTACTCCAGGCCCTTGATCTCGATGCTGCGCGGGTCATTCATGGTCCCGTAGATTTCCGGGCTCAGGTCCCGAAGCGCGGCCTCCAGCGCCTGGCCGGCCGTGCTGGAGACTTTGTATCTTCCATGTATGATCATGGCATCGGCAACGACTTTAAATGCCCGAATGGCCAGTCTGCTTTTATGCGCTCTGCTCAATGATTCCACGTCTGTCTCCTTTTTGACCGGCTCTCTTCAAATGGCGCTGGCGCCGCCGTCCACCATCAGCACCTGGCCGGTGATAAACCGCGCCGCATCGGAACACAAGAAGAGCACGGGATAGACGACATCCAAGGGCTCGGCAAGCCTTCCCATGGGAATGCTTCTGACGATCTGGTCGTGCAGGGCTGCATCCGACCAGAACGGCTGGCTGAACCGGGTTTTCACCATGCAGGGGGAAACCGCATTGACCTGAACATCCGGCGCCAGCTCCTGGGCCAGAACCCGCGTCATCATTTCAATGCCGGCCTTGGCGATGCCGTAGATGCCCATGGCGGGGGCGGACCTTCTTGCCGCGATGGAGGATATGCTGACGATTTTACCGCTTTTCCGGCTTCTCATGATCTGTCCGGCTTTTCTGGAGCATAAAAACGCGGCATTCAGATTGGAATCGATTATTTTCTGCCATACGGCAGGGTCTGCGTCGACAACCGTGGTGATCAGATTCATGCCCACATTGTTGATCAGAACATCGATTTTTCCAAAATTGTCCATGGTCAGCCGGAACAGCATGTCCACATCCTCCGCCTTTGCCGCATGGGCCTTAACCGCCAGCAGGCGGCTTCCGGCATCCAGCAGCGCGACCGCTGCATCCAGGCCTTCCTGTTTTCTGCCGCAGATGGTCACCTTCGCCCCTTGCGCCAGAAGCATTTTCGCCAATTCCAGTCCGATTCCCCGGCTGCCGCCGGTCACCATAACGATTTTGTCTTCAAGTCCAAAAGATATGCCGCCCATATGTTGCCCTTTCAAAGCGTGTTTGTCTGTTGATCCTGTTTATTCCGCTTTCTGCTGAAAACCCGGAATTTCCCTGAATGCTTTTATTAAGAGAACCGCTTTCGCGAGTCAACAAGAAACCCTGCCCTCATCCGATTCCGCGTCTTTACATGAACTATTTTCAAAGGATTGTTCAGAACATTATTCACCGGATTATCACTGGCATCAATAACGCCGGGACATTACACCTTGTTTGTCCGGAAAGTTTATATCTTGCCTGAACCCGGAAAGCATGATAAAAAGCGGCTGTTAAATCTAAACGGGGCGTGGCGCAGCCTGGTAGCGCACCTGCTTTGGGAGCAGGGAGTCGGAGGTTCAAATCCTCTCGCCCCGACCAACAAACTTTCTCACCTGAAATCGCATCGAACCGGCCTGATCCGATAACCTGATACGATCGGCGGCCGCTCAGCCAGTGAATGCTTTTTTTCCTGATCATCGCGGTGCAAAAAACGGCCGCGCCTCCGCCTCCCGGGCGTACGCGGGCGCCTCGATGGGACTACTGACAGAGGAATCATCCACCCATCTTTTTGCAAAACCGAAAACGCCCCATGTGCGGTATTGCTGCACGTGATAGAGTTCGTGCGCCCAGAGCGCCCCGTCATTGGCCAGATCATCGCTGCGGAATATGACAACGTCAATCATGGTGATGGCCAGGGTTTCGCCGTCAAAATTCATCCGGGAATCCTTCAGGAGCTGCTTTACGGGTCCCCGAAGACTGGTCCAGCGCACCGCGTTCAGCAGATCCTCCGGATACCATCGCCGGAGTTTTTTGCGAAGGCGGGCGGGAATGGGCTGTCCGCCGCCGGCCAGGACCGCATCGCGGGTTGCAATGATTCCGGCGGCAACGGTCAGATACGGCCATTGCCTGCTGTCCTGAATCAGCGCCGTCGCCTCCTCCGGGTGCCTGTCAATGAACTCGAAGATGTCTTCCAGGGTGGGAACCCCGGTGGCATCGATCTGTCCTTCCGGATTTACGATCAATCCGCCCGGACTCGCCGAACCATTGCCGTACAAGGGAAAAAGCAGTACGGGAACAATCACGAACATGCCCAGCAGCGCCGCAGACTTTCTGCGTTTCCGCCGGGTTTTTCCGCTACTAATACCCCAGATTGTCGCCCACAAGCTTGACATGAATTCGGTCCTTGATCATGTGTCCTTCAATGATACTCCACATATTGCAGATGCGCTGCGGAGATTTGCAGTCCGAACACAGCCCGGTTTCCACACAAGGGGTCTCGATGCCGATCCGGACGGCGTTCACCGGAGCAGCGTAATGTTTTACCCGGGCAATGGCCGTTTCCAGGTCCGCTGCAACCTTGTTCATTCCCACCACCAGAATGACCTTCCGGGGTCCGAATGCCATGGCTGCAACCCGGTTTCCCATACCGTCCAGGTTGACCAGTTTTCCATCCAGGGTGATGGCGTTTGAACCGGCAATCATGACATCTGCCGTCATGCCTTTTCGCCTGAGCTCCAGTCCCTGCTCCGGTGTTATTCCCGCCAGATATGGATCGATGATTTCAATTCCGGACAATTTGGCCATCTCTTCCCATAACCCCATATTGGCGGCTGTCATCGAACCGCACCGATAAACAAGGGCACCTTTTGGAATCATCGCAAGGATTTCTTCTCTGGCTTGAGCGGCCGTGGGTGCATAGCTTCCCGCCATTCTGCGCTTTTCCAGATTCCTGATGATTTTTTTTGCAATCGTCTCCCCCCACTGGATCTGATTCTTGTCCATAACCGGTCTCCGTTTCCCGCCATAATCGGGACATGATGGTGTCTTTTTTGAATTACACGCCGCCTGTTGTTCAACTCGACACGGTATTATCTGAAAATATGGCGTTTATATCAAGTGTTGTTCTTTATATTTTCAGGGTAACCGCATTTGGAAATTAACCGGCCAGGACATCCAGAAGGTAATTATTATCCCTTCCAGCCTTAAGCCGCTTGAATTTGATACTCTTTTTCGAAGATTTTCTTTTTTATGGCTCCTCGCAGTTTGGTGTGGCAAACGCTTACGAAAAATCAATCTCAAGGATAGTAATCCGAAAGAGTGGTATTCACAGACCGTTTTTCTCAAGGATACCGTCAATACTG
>JBBIPX010000175.1:0-5720 GCA_037442625.1 Desulfobacteraceae bacterium | reverse complement strand
TGCTGATCGGTCTGGCCATGATCGAGTCTCTTTGTATTTATGCACTCGTCATCGCACTGATCCTCATCTATGCGCATCCGCAGGCAGCAGCAATCGCCAAACTGTTCGGCAAATAATTCCCCTTTTATTCAGAGATCCGTTTTAAATGAAAATGGGCGATGTTCCACAATCGGAACATCGCCCATTTTCATTTTAGAACCCTGCGATGGGAAATCCCGCCGCCATCCGATATCAAATCGGCTGCAGCAACCATCCGATTGACTTGTCCGGTTTTGTGACTTATCATTTATCAGCACCGAACAAGCATACCAGCCCGGGAAAAGAATTCCAGCCTGGCTTTGCTTTTTGATTTGGTGCGGATACGGGTGAATTTCAGCAGAAAATCAGAAATCGCTCGAATTCATCTTTTGGGAGGTGATATGTATGGAAAGCGACGAAAAAGCAATCAACGCGGATAAGGAAAAAAGCGACACCGCAAAATCCGCATCCGAACAGTCCTGTTGTTATGTCGTAGATCCCTGTGCGCGATACGTTGATCCCTGCGGATATGTTGTTGATCCGTGTGGATGCTACACCAGCAGTTGTTGCTGTTAGCGGACTCCGATACCCGGGATCGGGTTATTAACAGCCCGGTCCCGGTTTCAGTTTGTGCCAGCCACAAGAAATACATTATCGGGCTTTTCCGGAAAGCTCTTTCATCAATGCAATCTCATCACAGTCCGGAAACTTGACGCAGTTCAGGCACCCTCCCCAGATCTTGAGCGGAAGCCGGGAACGGTCGATGCGGACAAACCCCAGCCGTTCGAAAAAATCGGGCCGGTACGTCAGGGTAAAGACATGGATGATGTTGTATTTTCGGGCTTCGGATATGGCAAATTCCGCAAGTTCCGAGCCGATCCCCTTATTCAGGTGATCCGGCATGACGGCCAGAGAGCGGATTTCCGCCAGGTCTTCCCAGCAGAATTGCAGCGCGCAGCATCCGATGACCTCATCTCCGGGCGATACAAACACCGAAAAATCCCGCAAATGGTCATACAGTTCGCTGATCGGTCTTGGCAGCAGATCCCCCTTGGTGCCGTAGTACTGCAGCAGGCCGTGAATGGCCTTGATATCCTTTAACGCGGCTTTTCTTATCATTTCTTGCCTTCCCGCCTTATCTTGCCTGTTTCTCATCTCTTTCATTCAGCTTTTCACCTTCGGCCTTCAGTTTGCGCCAGTATTCCATCCGCTGATGAATGGTTTTTTCATAGCCCCTGTTCGACGGCAGATAAAACCGCCTGCTGCAGAGCGTTTCCGGCAGGTAATCCTGGGGAGCGAAAGCGTCCTGGAAATCATGGGCATACCGATATCCGTCCCCGTATCCCAGGTCCTTCATGAGCCGGGTCGGCGCATTCCGGATATGAAACGGAACCGGCAGCGCCCCTGTGTCCCCGATTGCCTTTTTTACCTTTCCCATCGCCGCATAAACGCTGTTGCTCTTTGGCGCCGTAGCCAGGTAAACCGCCGCCTGCGCAAGGGCCAGTTCCCCTTCGGGATGTCCCAGCATGCGAAACGCATCAGCGGCCCGAAGCGTGATGTCTAGCGCGTAAGGGTCTGCGTTTCCGATATCTTCCGAAGCAAACCGGACCATGCGCCGGAGCACATAAGCGGGGTCTTCCCCGGAGGCGATCATCCGCTCCAGCCAGTAAAGCGCAGCATCCGGATCACTTCCCCTCAGGCTTTTGTGAAAGGCGGAAATCAGGTTGTAGTGTTCTTCGCCGGACTTATCATAGAGAAGGGCTTTTTTCTGGACAGCGGTTTCGATATCGCGAATCGTCAGTTCCCTTTGGGCCGCAGGGCCCGGCAGGTCTGTTTCAGATACCGCCCCTTCTTCAGATGCACTCTCTTTAGATGCTACCCCGTTGGATGCAATCAGGGATGCTGCAACCTCCAGACTGTTCAAGGCATTTCTGGCATCCCCGTCCGCCAGGCGGATCAGGCAGGAAAGGGCATCCGGCGCAATCTTCAGCCCGGTTTTCCCAAGGCCCCGTTCGGTATCGCTCAGAGCGTTTTGAATAATGGCCTCAAGGGCTTCTAAGGAGAGCATCTTCAAGACAATGACCCGGCAACGGGACATCAATGCCGGTATCACCTCGAAAGACGGATTTTCCGTTGTCGCGCCGATCAGGGTGATCAGGCCGCTTTCCACATGGGGCAAAAATGCGTCCTGCTGGGATTTGTTGAACCGGTGAATCTCATCCACGAACAGAATGGTTTTTTTCCGGTACAGCCGCTGCTGATCCGTGGCGATCCCGATCACGGCCCGAATGTCCTTGACCCCGGAAAGAACAGCGGAAAAATGGACGAAATGACAGCGGGTTTCCCGCGCCGCAATCCGGGCCAGGGTGGTCTTGCCGCACCCCGGAGGCCCCCAGAGGATCATGGAAAAGATCCTGTCGCCTGAAATGGCATGCCGCAGAAGGGCCCCCTCACCCACCACCTCCTGCTGGCCGAAGAATTCATCCAGGTTTCTGGGGCGCATGCGCTCGGCAAGGGGGCGAAAGGCTTCGGCTGTTTTGCGCCCCTGATGATCAAAAATATCCGCTGTCATTGATTAAGGATTTCTGCTGCTGCGCTCCCGGAACATCATGCGGATCGGGGTGCTTTTCAACCCGAACGCCCCGCGGATCTGATTGATCAGGTAGCGCTCGTAGGAAAAGTGAATCCCTTCCGGAACGTTGACAAAGGCCACAAATGTGGGAGGTTTCACGGAAACCTGGGCCGCATAAAAAAACTTCAGGCGTTTTCCCTTGTAAATCGAAGGCTCCTTGTCCTGCGTGGCCTGCTCAAAGAGCTTGTTGAGCTGGCCCGTGCCGATCCGGGTGGCGTACTGACGATAGACATCATCCACCTGGCCGAAGATTGCGGCCACCCTCAGGCCTGTCAGCGCGGAAATGGTAATGGCAGGGGCAAAATTCAGGAATTTGGCTTTATCCCGCAGATCATCCAGATAGCGCTTCAGGGTTTGCTTGTCTTTTTCAACCCTGTCCCATTTATTGAGAAGAAAAACGCAGCCGCAGCCTCTTTCAAAAGCATATCCGGCCACATGGACGTCCTGCTCGGTGATGCCTTCTTCCACATCCAGAACAATCAGGGCGACATCGCAGCGGTCCATGCTTTTAAGGGATTTGATGATGGAGAATTTTTCAATTTTTTCATCGACCTTGGATTTGCGGCGGATTCCGGCCGTATCGATCAGAAGATAGGATTTGTCGCCGCGACGGCACAGGGTGTCGATGGCATCGCGGGTGGTGCCGGAAATTTCGCTGACGATCAGCCGGTCTTCGCCAAGAAGCCGGTTGATCAGGGAAGATTTTCCCACATTCGGCCTGCCGACGACCGCAATTTTAACGACATCCCCGGAGAGCAGGCCGAACTGGTCCTCAGCGGGTGCCGGAAAGGCCAGGATCAGTGCATCCAGGAAATCCGGAACCCCGTAATTGTGCTCGGCCGAAACCGGGTACAATTCCTGGATTCCCAGTGAATAAAACTCAAAAAGATTCACCTCGCGCTCCAGCCCGTCGATTTTATTCACCACATAAAAAACCGGCCGGGAAACATCGCGCAGAAGCTCGATGATATCCCGGTCATACGGGGAAACACCGGACTTTCCATCCAGAACCATGACGATGACCGTGGCGTCAGTGATGGCCTGCATGACCTGACTGCGAACCAGAGGCGAGAATTCATCGCCGTCCCGGGTCAGAAATCCGCCGGTATCCACAAGCGAAAATGCCGCCTCTTCCCAGACGGCGTCGCCATAATGGCGGTCCCGGGTGACGCCGGGCCGATTGTCCACCAGGGCGTTTTGGGTCCGGGTGATGCGGTTGAACAAGGTGGATTTTCCGACATTGGGTCGGCCGACAAGGGCTACAACGGGTCTCATAATGATTTCCCAATCGATTCCGCTACGGACATGGCAATGGATATTCCAAAGCCTGAGGATTGACGCTTTTCAGTTTCTGGGGCAAAGCCCCGGTGATTCAAGTCATTAATTTTATAAGCTTTGTATTCTAAACAAATTATGCATAACTTGCAATGATTTTAACAATATGATAGAAGTCGTCAAAAAAGAGCCATCGAGGAATCTCCATGAACTCCGGACAGTCACCAGCCATTTCCCTGAAGCAGTTCCGTCAGGCAGCCGCCCTGATTCACCCCCATATCATTCAGACCCCGCTGGTGCATTCCCCGACATTAAGCCGGATGTTTGACAGCGATATCTACCTGAAACTGGAGAACCTGCAAAAAACCGGATCTTTCAAGATTCGCGGCGCTGCCTACAAAATTTTTTCCATGAGAAGCCAAATCCAATCCGGCGCGGTGGTGGCGGCCTCCGCCGGCAATCACGCCCAGGGGGTTGCGCTGGCCGCATCCCTGGCAGGGCTTTCTGCAACCATCGTCATGCCGGAATGGGCTTCGATTTCCAAGCAGGAGGCCACCTGCAATTACGGCGGCCAGGTTGTTCTATGGGGTAAAAGCATCGGCGAAAGCCTTGAAAAAGCAATAGAGATCGCAGGCACCGGCAAAACCCTGATCCATCCCTTTGACGACATCGATATCATTACAGGTCAGGGAACCCTGGGGCTGGAGATCCTGGAGGCGCTTCCGGATGCGCGGATGATCCTTGCGCCCGTCGGCGGGGGCGGTCTCATATCCGGAGTCGCCCTGGCGGCAAAAGCCCTGTCTTCACCTGTTCGGATTATCGGGGTCCAGGCCGGCGTCTGCCCGTCCGCCGCGGAAGCCGTCCGCAGCGGCCATGTCAAAACCGTGCGGGCGCAGCCTTCCATAGCCGATGGCATCAGCGTCCGGCAGGTCGGGCAAGTGACATTTGATGTCCTTCGATCCTGCGTTGAGCAAATCGCGCTGGTGGATGAGGCCAGCATTGCCAGCGCCATCCTGATGCTTCTGGAGCGGAAAAAAATACTGGCCGAGGGCGCAGGCGCCGTCCCCCTTGCCGCCCTTCTGAACAAAGCGGTTTCGGCGCCCAAGGGCGGAAAGATAGTTCTTATAATCAGCGGCGGCAATGTTGACAGCCCGCTTCTGGGAAGGATTCTTCATCAAGGGCTTTTAAAAAACGGCCGCATCATGCGCATTCAGGTCCAGTTGGACGATACGCCGGGGTCGCTGGCAAGGCTCCTTGCCCTGGTGGCCCGCCGGAAAGCCAATGTGCTGCATATTTTTCATGACCGGAACGTCATGAATGTTCCGCTTTTTGTCACCAGCGTCTCACTTGAGCTTGAAACCCGGGGGGCCCCCCACATTGCGCAAGTGTTTGAAGAAATTCAGCAGGCAGGGTATCGGGTCCTGGGAGGAAACGATCACCCGGATTTGCCGCCGCCTTCCAGTATTTGCAGGACAGCCGCCACGGACGCTTCATAGCGGATATATTCGGTGTTAACCGTCAGATCGTAGTTGATGGGATCCGCGATGTCCGCATTGAAGGATTTCCGGATAAAGGCCTTTCGCTTGGCTTCCTTCATGATCACCCGTTTTCTGGCCTCGGTTTCGGATATTTTCAGCAGCCTGGAAATGTTTTGAATGCGAAGTTCCACGGGCGCCACAACCCGGACGCTGAGTCTCTCGTTCTGGGGAAGGATGAAATTGGCGCCCCGGCCCGCAATCACCGCCCTGCCGTGCTTGCCGATGACGCTGATGACCTTCATGAGCTGTTCCAGATA
>JBBIPX010000174.1:0-5892 GCA_037442625.1 Desulfobacteraceae bacterium | reverse complement strand
CTTTAAGAGATCGAACCACAACATTATTTCTTCATATTTATCAATAAAGGAGGTAACAAGTGAAACTGAATGAGAAATTATTAATCGCTTTAACCCTGATCCTTGCCCTGTTCCCGGTATCTTCGGCATTGGCCCAAGAAGCCAGTTTAAATTCCGGCGATACCGCATGGATGATCGTATCCACGGCGCTGGTCATGATGATGACCCCGGCAGGTCTCGCGCTTTTCTACGGCGGCATGTCACGCTATAAAAATCTGCTCAACACCTTTGCAATGACATTTATGTCCTATTGTCTGGCCAGTGTGATCTGGGTAGTCATCGGATATACCCTGGCATTCGGACCGGACGTCGGCGGACTGATCGGCGGGCTGGATTTTACTTTTTTAAGCAGCATTACTGTAAAAAGTCTGTCGGGAACAATTCCGACATTCGTATATGTTCTGTTTCAGATGACATTTGCCGGAATCACCGTTGCACTTGTCCTCGGTTCCATTGTGGACAGGATGAAATTTTCTTCCTGGCTGCTGTTTACGACATTGTGGAGCGTCTTTATTTACTGTCCGATCGCCCACTGGGTATGGGGCGGCGGATGGATGGCCAAAATGGGAGCCCTGGACTTTGCCGGTGGAAATGTGGTACATATCAATGCAGGCGTTGCCGGGCTGGTTCTGTCGCTGATGCTCGGAAAGCGCATCGGATATGGCAAGGAAACCATGTTTCCCTCCAGCATTGCCCTGACCGGACTGGGCGCCGCCCTGTTATGGTTCGGGTGGTTTGGATTCAATGCGGGCAGCCAACTGGCGGCGGACGGTCTTGCCGGATCCGCTTTTCTGGTTACCAATACCTCGGCTGCGATGGGCGCCATTTCATGGATGTTCACGGAATGGTATATCACCCGGAAGCCGACGGTTCTGGGAATTGCATCCGGAATCGTGGCAGGCCTGGTTTCCATAACGCCCGCTGCAGGATTCGTGGATTTGTCGGCCTCGCTGATCATTGGACTGGTGGCCGGAGTTTTGGGATTTGTCTGTGTGTCCAAATTAAAGCATAAAATGGGGTATGACGACTCTCTGGATGCTTTCGGGGTTCACGGCATGTGCGGTTTGTGGGGCGCACTGGCAACCGGCATTTTTGCCAATCCGGCCGTCAATCCCGGCGGAACCGGTCTTCTTTACGGCAATCCCAAACAGCTTTTGATCCAGATCGTTTCCATTGCCGCGACGGCCGGGTATACCGCGGTCGGCACATTGGTCGTCGTCGCCATTACCCGCTTTGCAACCAACGGGTTGCGGGTTGAGAAAGATGATGAAATCATGGGCCTGGACAATTCCCAGCACGGGGAAAGAGCGTTTGAAATTCTGAATTCATAGGAAATGCCTTAACACCAATGCTTTCATACAAAACAAGGGGGACGTGAAATGAAGAAAATCGAAGCGATCATCAAGCCATTCAAGCTGGATGATGTTAAAGAAGCATTAAACGAGCTGGGTATTCAGGGAATGACCATCTCCGAGGTCAAGGGATACGGCCGTCAGAAAGGGCACAAGGAAATCTACCGGGGTGCGGAGTATGTCGTTGATTTTATACCAAAGATTAAAATAGAAGTCGTGGTGGCGGCGAATATGGTGGATCAGGTGATTGAAAAGATTCGCTCTGCCGCCAACAGCGGGAAAATCGGTGACGGAAAAATATTTGTAATTCCCGTTGAACAGGCCATCCGTGTCAGAACCGGAGAAAAGAACATGGATGCTCTCTAAGGCCGCTGCTCTGAATGCACGCGCCCGTCTTTTCAAAATGGAAAGACCGAGTCGGTCCTCAAAACCGACTCGGTCTGCAACATAAGTGGAAAAACGATGTTCATATCAGGTTCGGATCCGCGGGTGCGGGTCGCTTTGCTTGAAAACGGAATCATTCGACAGAGCTGATAAAAATTTTTCCATCCCCGATTCTCCCGCTACTGGCCGTATCGCGAATTTTTTCTATGACCAGGTTTACCATATTCGGATTGACAATGACTTCAAGCTTGACCTTGGGGACAAAATCCACGATGAATTTTGTCCCGCGGTGGATTTCCTTATGACCTTTCTGGCGACCATGTCCATTAATCCTGGTTGTTGAAATTTCGTGAATACCCATGTCGTTCAAGGCTTTTTTTACATCGCCCAGTTTGAGTGGATTTATAATGGCCTCTATTTTTTTCATCACATCCTCGTCTGACACCGGCACATCCGCAAACGGAAAACCTCTTTTCGGCCCGGCAGAATCGGAACAGTCTCAAAAGAGGCTTAAAGGATAGGGCTTAACTAAAGCGCATCCCTTCCCTTTTCTCCCGTTCTGATTCGAACAACCTGCTCAATTGTACTTACAAATATTTTTCCATCACCGATTTTTCCGCTATTTGCGGAATCTCTGATTTTTTCTATGACAAGGTCCACCTGTTCGGACGCGACAATTACCTCAACCCTTATTTTTTGTACAAAATCAACTACATACTCCGCACCCCGGTAGATTTCCTTATGGCCTTTCTGACGGCCGTATCCTTTCACTTCCGATATGGTCATTCCTTGAATACCCATATCGTTCAGCGCTTTTTTGACGTCATCCAATTTGAACGGTTTGATAATGGCCTCTACTTTTTTCATTAAATCACCCAGTTACTTCATGTTCCTTATTGATATGTAATTGATGGTCAAACAGTCCGACATCCGCGATGCAGTGCTTATGCTACTGGAATTACTCCCCCGAATTGAATAACCATTCCCCCGCCAACGATCAGGGCCAGTCCCGCCCGGGTTGATAAGGGCACGTTTTCCTTGAAAACAAAAATGCCGGTCAACACACTGATGAACGCAAAGATTGCTACATAAACGCCGAGGAGTTTGGAAAAATCCCACTTGACGATATTGACGGCCAGGCCATAGCAACCCAAAATCACAATGCCTGAAACGATTAAAGCAAGGCTCGTTTTTTTCAGACCTTTCCGAATGATGGCGTCACCGCCGACTTCCAGGATTGCCGCTCCGATAAATATCATCCACGCTACGGGGGTCATGGGTTATGCGTTCCTTTTTCCGTATGATCTGAAAGCTCCAAATTGAAGATTCACCGCCTCCTTTCGAACCCGCTAAGTGAAAAACATATTTTCAAAAACGATAATGACTTCGAAAAAAGTCGGAACCCGGCGCTTCCCGGAACTCCGGCAAATACCGGAATCCGGTTTTTAATGGTTATGGATTTCTGCTTTCGCAAAAGTGACGGTGGCCGGGATTTCAAATGCGGTCCGCAACTTTGCTTTCTCAATGGTTCCGTAATTGATTATAGTTATAAGCAATAAATGTGCCAGATGCAAAATATGATATAGCATGCTGTAATAATAGATAATGTTTGTTATTTACAGCATTAAAATGATACAAATATGTTATTTTTTGACTGTTATATACATATTTGTATGTCACAGGGAGAGATAAAATGACGGGGAGTCGGAAAAACAGGGAGTGTTTGAGGCAGGAATGCAATAAGCAAAACGCCGTCAAAAATTATTACTGAACGAAAGGGACTGGCCCAAGATCTTTTTGCATGGACATCAAAAAAAATTTAGGATACTTATGATGTCTCCAGGTCCCGGGAGACATTGCCACCGTCCATCCGTTTATCAGAGGAGGCATTTCATGACGGTTTTTTCACGGCCTTTTCAAATCGGTTTCCTTTTTCTGATTGCCGGCTGCTGCTATCTGCTCTGTGCCGCCCACCCGGTCCCTGCCGCCGTTTTGCCGCCTGTGGATATCCCGCCGGAGCTGTCCCGATGGAAACCCTGGGTTCTCTACGGCATGGAAGAAAAACGTTGCCCCGTCCGCTTTAACGATGCGGATATATCCGCATGCAGGTGGCCTTCCCGGTTGGATTTGACCATCGAAGAAAATACCGGCAGATTTGAACAGCAGTGGCTGGTGTTCCGTGATGTCTGGGCCACGCTTCCGGGAAGTCCGGATAGTTATCCCGAGGATGTCGAAATCGATGGGAAGCGGGAACCTGTCCTGATGCGGAGCCAGGTCCCCACCGTCAGGGTTTCCAGGGGGGAGCACCGGATTGGCGGATCCTTTTCCTGGAAAGAGATGCCGGAGACGCTGGCGATTCCCCCGGAAACGGGCATCGTAACGCTTGCTGTGAAAGGCCATGTTGTGGAGCAGCCGGTAATCGACACTTCCGGGAAACTTTGGATTCAGAAACGGGATTCCGGCCCGGCCCGGGAAAACCGGGAAGATATCCGGGTGTTCAGACTGCTTAAAGACACCATCCCCATGACAGTCACGCAACATATTCGCATGGACATCTCCGGACAGGCCAGAGAAATCCGCCTGAAGGATGTGCTTCTGAAAGACGCCGTTCCCCTTCAACTGACATCCGTCCTTCCGGCGCGGATCGGATTAAACGGCGAAGTCATGATCCAGGCGCGGCCCGGAAGCTGGATACTGGAAATAGAAACCCGATTTGAGCATCCCATGGACGGGATTTCAGCCGGCGCCTGCGCCTATGGCGAGGAAATCTGGTCATTTGAATCCCGGAACCAGTTGCGGATGGTGACCGTTTCAGGCGCCCCTGCAATCGACCCGGGGCAGACCGGCGTTCCGAGCGCATGGAAAGAATTTCCGGCCTATCGGATTAAACCGGAAACCGTTCTGCGCTTTGAGTTGCTCAGGCGCGGGGACGGCGATCCGGCACCGGACCAGTTGCGAATTGCTCGCACCTGGTGGCTGGACTTTGACGGGAAGGGTTTCACCCAAAAAGACAGAATCACCGGAACCCTCAGCCGTCAGTGGTTTCTGGTCATGAATCCGCCCGGTATTCTGGGAAAGGTCGCCGTTGACGGCGCCGATCAGCTCATTACGTCCCATGGCGCTGAAGGCAAAGCCGGTGTTGAACTCAGACAAGGGCGGCTGGTTCTGGATGCGGATTCCAGGATCGATGCCCCGCTTCGCCGGATACCTGCAGCAGGCTGGGATCACGGGTTCCAGAGCGCTTCCGGCGTGCTCAATCTTCCCCCTGGATGGAAATTATTTGCAGCGGCAGGCGTGAATACGGCGCCGGTCTCCTGGGTCGAACGCTGGTCCCTTCTGGATTTTTTTCTGGTTCTGGTCACGGCCATGGCAGTCGCCCGGCTCAAGTCCGCTGCATGGGGCGCATTGTCGCTGATTGCCCTGACCCTGATCTACCATGAACCCGGCGCGCCCCGGTCTGTCTGGCTGAGTCTTCTGGCCGCAACCGCCCTGATCCGGGTGCTTCCGGAGGGCTGGATAAAGAAAGCGGCCGCCCTGTGGCGTGCCGGCAGCATCGTCGTTCTGGTGATCATCGCTGTTCCGTTCTCGATTCAGGAAATACGGACAGGGCTGTTCCCGCAACTGGAAAACATCGCTGTCCATCCGCAGCCGCCTGTCAGGCCTTCTCAAAATGTATTGTCTTCCGCGCCTGAGCCGGAACAGCAGCAAGAAGGCCTTCTGCAAAAATCAGACGCTTTCCATACTGCGGCGGCCGGAAAGGCCAAAGAGTATCAGGGCCGAATCAAGCCGGCCCAGAGTCAGGGCCAGTTCCAGCCCCTTGTCCAGGACCCCCAGGCCTTGATTCAAACCGGACCGGGCCTTCCCTCGTGGAAATGGCGAACCTTTACACTGAAATGGAACGGACCTGTCGACAAGGATCAGTCCTTCAGCCTCTGGCTGATTCCGCCGGGGGTCAATCTGCTGCTTGCCTTCATCCGGGTCCTTCTCCTGGCCGTGTTGACGGCTGGACTCTGTGCCAATAGCTCTTTTGACGGTCACTGGCGAAACTGGATCCGTGCCCGGCAGTCGGTCCTGGCCGTATCGCTGCTGCTTCTGGCGACAATGGGGTTGTGGGCGG
>JBBIPX010000173.1:0-5934 GCA_037442625.1 Desulfobacteraceae bacterium | reverse complement strand
AGCCGCTTGTCCTTCAGGACATGATCCGAAATCACGATGCGCTGGATTTCGGAAGTGCCTTCGTAGATCGTAAAGACACGGGCGTCCCGGTAAAACCGTTCCACCGCGTAATCCTTGGTGAATCCGTATCCGCCATGAATTTGAAGCGCCTTTGCCGTAATCCGGTTGACCATCTCGGAGGCAAAGAGCTTGGCCATGGAAGCCTGGGCCGTATATTTTTCACCCCGGTCCTTCATGGACGCAGCCGACAGCATGAGCTGCCGGGCCGCTTCGATTTCCGTGGCCATGTCGGCGATGATCCAGCGAAGGCCCTGGAATTTGCAGATTTTCTGGCCGAACTGGTCCCTTTCCTTGGCATACTTGACGGCCGCATCCAGGGCCGCCTGCGCAACGCCGATGGACTGTGCCGCAATGCCGATGCGGCCGCTGTCCAGTCCCTTCATGACGATTTTAAAACCGTCTCCTTCCTGGCCCAGCAGGTTTCCGGCCGGTATCCGGCAGTCTTCAAAGATCAGATCCGTGGTGTCGGAGGCGCGAAGCCCCATTTTATCCTCGGTTCTTCCGACAATCAGGCCGGGTGTTTTCCTGGGAACAACAAATGCGCTGATGCCCTTGTGGCGCTGGGTCTCATCGGTCTTTGCGGTGACAATCACAAGGCCGGCGTTCTTACCCGTCGAGATGAAGCGCTTGACCCCGTTGATGACATAGTCGCTTCCGTCTCGGACCGCAGATGTGGTCTGCGCCACGGGGTCGGAGCCGGCATGCGGTTCGGTCAGGGCAAAGGCGCCGATGTATTTCCCAGCGGCCAGGGGTTTGAGGTATTTCTGTTTTAAATCCTCGGAGCCGAAATGGTAAATGCTTTCGCAAACGATCGAGTTGTGCACCGACATGACAACTGCGGTCGAGGCGCAGGAATAGGCGATTTCAGATAGGGCCAGCACGTAACTGACGGTATCCGCGCCCTCGCCGCCGTATTGCGGGGGAATCATCATGCCCATGAATCCCAGCTCCCCCATTTTTTTTAATATCTGAGCGGGAAATTCCTTTGTTTGATCGCGCTCCGCCGCTTCCGGGGCCACAACCTTGCGGGAAAATTCCCGAACCATGGCCTGAATCATGAGTTGTTCATCGGTCAGTTTGTATGACATGAATTCTTCCTCTATGGGATATCAGGGGCTGTACACCACCACGATCAACTCGGCGGTCGTGTCACCGCAATTGCGCAGATTGTGCTGAATGCCGGAGTTGAAGTGCAGGCTGTCCCCCGTCTCCAGCTTATTGACGTGTTCGCCGACCGTGATTTCAATTTTTCCGGACAGAACATAGGTAAATTCTTCGCCCTCGTGATGGTAACCGACGCCCCCATGTTCCTGAAACGCGTCAAGGGTCACCCGGAATGCCTTCAAATGCTTGTTTTCAGCCCCCGGCGTCAGGGTCGTGTAGGCATAGTGATCGGTTCGCTTGGTGTAGGCCTTGATCCGGTCCTTGAGGCTGGACGGCTCTTCCTTGAGAAGGATTCCGGAATCGATTTTCAGCGCCCGGGAAATCTGAAGCAGGGCGCCTACCGGCGGGGTGACTTTCCCGGATTCGATTTTCTTCAGATGATCGATGGAAAAACCGGTCTCATTCGCGATATTTTCCAGCGTAATCTTCTTGTCCGTGCGGACTTTCTTGATTTTTTGTCCGATGATGGTGGCGGTTGAACCCGCTGCTTTTTTCGGCATAAACCCTCCTTTTTGTCAGAAGCCGGAAGCAAACATGAAACATTTTCCCGCTTCCGGCTTCTGATTTTTCAATACTCGAAAAATCCCCGGCCGGTTTTCCTGCCCAGCCACCCGGCTTCGACGTATTTGCGGAGCAGGGGGCAGGGCCGGTACTTGGAATCCTTGAACCCGTTGTACAAGGTATCCATGATGGCCAGGCAGGTATCCAGGCCGATGAGATCGGCAAGCGCCAGGGGGCCCATGGGGTGATTCATCCCCAGTTTCATCACGGTATCGATATCCTCGCGGGTGCCGACCCCGTGGTAAAGGCAGAAAACAGCCTCATTGATCATGGGCAGCAGAATCCGGTTTGCGATAAAGCCGGGATAGTCGTTGGCAAGGGCCGGCGTTTTGCCGAATTTTGCCGAAAGATCCCAGGTCGCCTGAAAGGTTTCATCCGATGTGGCGATCCCCCGAATGACTTCCACCAGCTTCATTACCGGCACCGGATTCATGAAATGCATGCCGATGACTTTGTCCGCCCGCCGGGTCTGTGCGGCGATTCTGCCGATGGGGATGGAGGATGTGTTGGTCGAAAGGATCGCATGGGCCGGGCAGGTTTCATCAAGCTGCTTGAAAATTTGAAATTTCAATGTTTCATTTTCGGTTGCCGCCTCGACCACAAAATCGGCGGAGACCATGTCCGCAAGTGCCGTGCTCGGGGAAATCCGGGCAAGGACCGCATCTTTTTCAGCAGCCGTCATTTTGCCTTTTTCAACACTTCGGGCCAGGTTTTTGGTGATTGTGTTGCATCCGTTCTGGACGAATTCCGCCTTGATGTCGTTCATGATGACATGAAGGCCGCTCATGGCCGCCACCTGGGCAATGCCGTTTCCCATCTGACCGGCGCCGATGACGCCGAAAGTTTTTATATCCATGAAGTTCCCCTCCGTTTATTTGTAAAAGTCATGGTTAATGAAAAAAAATTCAGTTACTGCTCAGGCACAGAGGCACAAAGTAAATTTGCCCATCTGCCTTTATGACGGTGGTTCAGGTTCCTCCGGGCGCACGACCCGTTAGCAGTTACAGCCGGCCTACCGTTTCACGATCAGGGCGACGGCTTCGCCGCCGCCGAGACAAAGGGAAACCAGGCCGGTTTTCTTGTCCGCTTTGATCATCTCGTGAATCAAAGTCACCAGAAGCCGGCACCCGCTGGCCCCGATGGGATGTCCAAGCGCCACGCTGCCGCCGTTGACATTGGTTTTTAGCGGATCCAGATCAAGCTCCCGAATCACTGCCACGGTCGAGCCGCTGAAAGCTTCATTGACTTCATACAGATCGATGGCGTCCTTGGACAGGCCTTCTTTTTTAAGGCATTTGGGAATGGCCCAAATGGGTGCGACCAGCACGTATTTCATGTCGATGGCATACGATGCCTGAGCGCCGACGGTTGCCAGAACCTTGCAGCCAAATTCGGCGGCCTTCTCGCGGGACATGACCACAACCGCCGCAGCCCCGTCGCTGATGATCGATGCGTTTCCGGCCGTACCGACGCCGTCTTTTTTAAAGGCCCCGCTCATTTTGGACAGACTTTCAAGGCTGGTTTCCTTGGCGCATTCATCCTGGCTGAAAAGGACGGGATCTCCCTTTTTCCGGGGAATCGGGACCGGAACGATTTCATCCATGAACCGGCCGGAGCTGATGGCCGCAATGGCCCTTCGGTAGGATCCCGCGGCGTATCGGTCCTGATCTTCACGGGTGATATGGTATTTTTCGGAGCACAGTTCATTGGACATGCCCATGTGAAAATCGTTGACGATATCCCAGAGCCCGTCATGAATCATGTGGTCTTCAAGTTTTCCCGGCCCCATGCGATAGCCGAATCTGGCTTTTTCCAGATAATAGGGGGCCATGCTCATGTTTTCCATGCCGCCTGCGACCACCACATCCGCATCCCCCGTCTGAACGGCCTGGGCCGCCAGCATCACGGCCTTCAGCGCCGATCCGCAAACCTTGTTGATCGTAAGGCATTCCACTTCCCAGGGCATGCCGGCCCGGACCGCGGCCTGTTTGGCCGGATTCTGGCCGCTACCGCAGGGCAGAACCTGACCCATGATGATTTCGTTGACAGCGGATTTGGGGATTCCCGCACGCGCGATCGCGGCCTCGATCACAACGGCTCCAAGCCGGGTGGCCCCGATCGCGCCGAGTGAACCGTTAAAACCGCCCAGCGGGGTTCTGGCCGCGCTGACAATGACAGCCTCTTTCATTTGAAACTCCTTTGTTGATAAAAAGCAGGTGAAAGGTCCGGTTTTACATGTTTCTGCGATATTTGCCGCCCACATCATACAGGGCCTGGGTGATCTGTCCCAGCGAACAGACGCGGACGGTTTGCATCAGTTCCTCAAAAAGGTTTTCTCCGGAAAAAGCCACGTTCTGAAGGCGTTTGAGCGCCGCCGGTGCTTCGTTCCGGTGCCTTTCCTTGAATTCCGCAAGGCGCCGGACCTGGGATTCCTTTTCTTCTTCGGATGCCCTGGCCAGCTCTACGCCGTCGCTGAGTTCATCGCCCACGATATTGGGATCCCGGAAGGTGTTGACGCCGACAATGGGGTATTCCCCGGTGTGTTTCAGGATTTCGTAGTGAATGGATTCTTCCTGGATCTTGCTGCGCTGATAGCCGGTTTCCATGGCGCCCAGAACGCCGCCGCGTTCGGTGATCCTGTCGAATTCCATGAGTACGGCTTCCTCGACCAGGCGGGTGAGCTCTTCCACGACGAAACTGCCCTGATTCATGTTCTCGTTTTTGGCCAGTCCCCATTCCCGGTTGATGATGAGCTGAATGGCCAGCGCCCTTCGCACGGATTCGGTGCTGGGGGTGGTGATGGCCTCGTCAAAGGCGTTGGTGTGCAGGCTGTTGCAGTTGTCGTAAATGGCGCAAAGGGCCTGAAGGGTGGTGCGGATATCGTTGAACTGGATATCCTGGCTGTGCAGCGACCGGCCGGAGGTCTGGATGTGGTATTTGAGCATCTGGGATCGCTCTGAAGCCTTGTATTTCTCCTTCATGGCAATGGACCAGATCCGCCGCGCCACCCTGCCGATGACCGTAAACTCCGGGTCCATGCCGTTTGAAAAGAAAAAGGACAGGTTCGGGGCAAAGCTGTCGAGCGGCATTTTCCGGGACAGGTAATACTCCACGTATGTAAATCCGTTTGAGAGGGTCAGCGCGAGCTGTGTGAGGGGATTGGCCCCGGCCTCGGCAATATGGTATCCGGAGATGGACACGGAATAAAAATTGCGGACCTTGTTGTCGATAAAAAACTGCTGGATGTCGCCCATCATTTTCAGGGCGAATTCAATGGAGAAAATGCAGGTGTTCTGCCCCTGGTCTTCTTTCAGGATATCGGCCTGAACCGTGCCCCGGACCGTGGAAAGGGCCTTTGCGCGGATCTGCGCATATTCGTCGTCGGATGGCGCCCGGCCGTTTTTGTACGTGAATTTATCCACTTGCTGGTCGATGGCCGTGTTCATGAACATGGCCAGAACGATGGGCGCCGGGCCGTTGATGGTCATGGAAACCGATGTGCTTGGCGCGCACAGGTCAAATCCGTCATAGAGAATTTTTACGTCATCCAGGGTGCAGACGCTGACGCCGGAAGTGCCGATTTTTCCGTAGATATCCGGCCGTGTTTCCGGATCATATCCGTACAGGGTCACGGAATCAAAAGCCGTGGACAGGCGCTTGGCGTCGTAGTTGCCGGAAAGCAGCTTGAAGCGCCGGTTGGTCCGGGCAGGATCCCCTTCGCCAGCGAACATGCGCGTGGGGTCTTCGCCGACCCGCTTTAACGGAAACACGCCGCCGGTATAGGGAAACCTTCCCGGGACATTCTCTTCGCGCATCCAGCGGTAGATTTCTCCGGGGTCCTTGAAGCGGGGAATGGAGATCTTGGGGATTTTTTTGTGGGACAGGGATTCGGTGTAAAGCGGCACCTTGACATCGCAGCCCCGCACCTCGTAGGTGAGCATGTCCTGCGTGTAGGCGGCCTGAATCTGGCTCCATTCCTTCAGGATGGCGCTCGATTCTTCATCCACACGTTTTTTGGCGCGGGCCGTTTCATCCTTGAGCTGGAACAAAAGCGCGGACATATCGCTGGAAAGGTGTTGTTCAACGGATTTGACGGCTTCCTCCAGATGCCAGACCTGGCGCAGGGCATCCGCCTGGGTTTCGGTTTTC
>JBBIPX010000172.1:0-5970 GCA_037442625.1 Desulfobacteraceae bacterium | reverse complement strand
AAAATGACAAAGAGCGTATCTTTTGACCCGGACGAACGCCGCACCCTGATTCACAAAGGCAGGGTGTTCAGCGTGTTCCGGGAAACAGTCACACTTCCCGGCGGTGTTTCGATCGAACTGGACGTCATCCGTCACCCGGGCGCCGCCGCCATTGTCCCATTGACCCGAAGCCATGGCGTGATTATGCTTGAACAATATCGCCATGCCGTCGGCGGAACCATCTGGGAAATCCCGGCCGGAACCCTGGATGCGCTGGAATCGCCCCTGGCCTGCGCCAAAAGGGAATTGACCGAGGAAACCGGGTATACGGCCGCCGCCTGGCAAAAGCTGGGGGAAATCACCCCGCTTCCGGGGTATTCCGATGAACGGATCCAGATTTTTCTGGCAACGGATCTGTCGGTTTCCGTGCAGAACCTGGATGCGGATGAAGTGCTGGAGGTTCGGGAAGTCGCTTTTTCCGAAGCCCTGAACATGATTTCAAGCGGCAGTATCCAGGATGCCAAAACCATCTGCGGGCTATTCATGGCCCATGCCTGGATAAAGCAGCATCCCGCGGGATAACGTCGCCATGCCGAAAACCAAGAAACGGGACCATCTGAATCTGCTCTGCGATATCGGGGATCTGGCCTCCCTTTTGACCGGCAGCACCAATATCGAGAATTTTCTGCAGCGGACCGCCGTCATGGTCTCCCGGCACCTTGAAGCGGAAGTCTGCTCCATCTACCTCTTTGATGATCAGTCCCGCGAGCTTGTATTAAAGGCCACGATCGGCCTCAACCCCGCAGCCGTCAATCAGGTCCGGATGAAAGCCGGCGAAGGACTGGTCGGCTACACGCTGATCAAGCAGCAGCCGATACGGGAAGGATCCGCCAGCCGGAATCCCCAGTTTAAATACTTCGAGGAATCCGGAGAAGACCGCTTCGAAAGCTTTCTGTCCGTTCCGATTTTAAGAGGGACCGAAAATATCGGGGTTCTTGTGGTTCAGCACGAGAGCCGCGACTATTTTGACGAAGTGGATGTGATGGCCCTGAGAGCCGCGGCATCGCAACTGGCGGGCGCCATTGAAAATGCCAGGCTTCTGATGAGCATGGACAATCCCCGGAATGCGGTCCTGAATCAAACAGCCATTGATCAATTGAAATTCATCCGCGGCGAAAGCGCCAGCAGCGGATATGCCAGAGCCCCTTCCACGGTTTTCGGGAAAAGCCATGGATGGCTGCTTAACGAGCCTTGCGAAGCCGAAGCCGCTTTTACGCTGAAGCATTTTTACCGGGCCGCTCAGTTGACCACGGACCAGCTTCAGGAGCTTCAATCCCGTGTTGCCGGGCGCCTGCCTGAAAGCGCATCCCTGATTTTCACGGCGCATTTCATGATCCTCAAGGATGAGCGGTTCACTCAGGAAATCGTCCGGCATATCGAGAAAGGGGTGTCTGCGCCGGAGGCTGTCCGCAGGGTTGCCCGGCATTATATCGCCCTTTTCTCATCCAGCCCCTACATGTATCTGCGTGAGAAAGTCAACGACATGGAGGATCTGGCCGGGCGCATCCTGTCCAATTTCCAGCTTCGGGAAGCGCAGACCCCGCTGCAATGCAAGGGGCGCATCGTCATTGCTCGGGAGCTATATCCATCCGACATTCTCAAGCTGGCTTCCGAGGATGTTGCCGGAATCATTCTGGTCAGCGGCGGCGTGACCTCGCATGTTGCAATCCTTGCCAGATCCATGCAGATTCCCCTGATCATCGCGGACCGGCCGGAGCTTTTGACGCTTCCCGAAGAAACGCCCGTTCTGATGGATGCGGCCAGTTTATCCCTGGGCGGCAATGTTTATGTGAATCCTTCCGAGAAAGTGATTCAACAGTTTGAAATCCGGAATCAGACAACAGCGGCCACCTCTTTGCTGGCGGATGCCATGACGCCGGAAACCGAAACCCGGGACGGCCGGCGGATTCATCTGCTGGCCAACATCAATCTACTGAGCGAGCTGGCCCTTGCCAGGGACCTCAAGGCCGAAGGCATCGGGCTGTACCGGTCCGAATTTCCGTTTCTGATCCGCAGCAGCTTCCCGTCGGAGCAGGAGCAATATCCGATTTACAAAAGCCTGTTTGACGGCATGCCGGAGAAACCGGTCACCATCCGCACCCTGGATGTCGGCGGGGACAAGATACTGGTCTATTCGGACGCGGCCGGTGAATCCAATCCGGAGCTGGGACTGCGATCGATCCGGTTTTCCCTGAGAAATCCGGATATTTTCGAACAGCAGATAAAGGCCATCCTGCGCGCCGGCGCGGATGCGAAAAGCCCCCGCATCATGTTCCCGATGATATCCTCCGTGGATGAATTCCAGGCAGCCCGCCGTCTGGTGAAGGACTGCGGGGATGATCTGCGGCGGCAGGGCCTGCCTTGCCATCCTGCGCCGGCGGTCGGCATGATGATCGAACTGCCTTCTGTTCTGGAAATCATGGATACGCTGGCGGCCGAAGCTGATTTTTTTTCCATCGGAACCAATGATTTTGTGCAGTACATGCTTGCGGTTGACCGCACCAATGAAAAAGTCGCCGAATACTATCAGCCCTGGCATCCGGCCGTGCTAAGGAGCCTTGCCCGGATTGTCGAAACCGCAATCGCGCATGACAAGGATGTCTCGATCTGCGGCGAAATGGCGCATGAGCCGGAATATATCCCGTTTTTTCTGGGAATCGGCGTTCGAACCCTCAGCGCCGATCCGCAGTTTCTGCCCATGGTGCAACAGACGATCCGCAGGCTGCATCTTGCGGATGCCGTGGTATATGCGCAAAAACTCCTGTCGGAGTCAACCCTGAAAGGAACACGCCGGATCATGGACGGATATTCTGCAGCCGGATGCGCTCAGCAGGACAAACTGCTTTTATAAGGGAATAGATATCGTGTCACGGCAAGGCCGGTGCCTGTCGTTCTGTAACTTTTTTTGATTTACCGATAGCATTCAACAAAGAAATCGATTCACCAGAGGCTCTTTATGTCGCCGCTTCCAGATGCGCATTTTGTTTTTTTGGATAAACAGGGGAAACGCTGGCCCAAGCTTCGTCTCTTCATTCTGTTTTCCGGCGTTATCCTTTTTTTGTGTTCCGTGTTTTTTGTGCAGTCCCTTTTTGTCATGACCAAGCTGCAACTGCCGCCATCCATCCAGCAATTGAAAGACCGGCTCAGGGTACTTCAAAAAAAGAATTCGCTGCTTCAAGCATTGTCTCCCAAACCCTTATGGCTGGAATTTACCCGGGTTGTGAAAACCGGCGCCAACAAAGCAATGGCATCCTCCAAGGCCCTGCCCGTGAAAACTTCCCACCGGAAGATCCGTCTGGGGTTTTATGCGCAGTGGGATCCCAACAGCCGCCTGTCGCTACGGGCGCATGCGGATCAGTTGACCCACGTCTGTCCCGAATGGCTGACATTGGTGGACGGAAGCGGGACCCTGACGGTAAAACCGGATCCCGACATTCAGGCGCTGGCCCGCCAGAAAGATATCATTTTACTGCCGCTGCTGAGCAATCTCACGGCAGACACCTGGCAGCCCGAAGCTGTGGAGGGCGTTGCAAACGGCCCGGATGACAGACGGAGCCGCTTTATTTCGGAACTGGTTGTCCAGCTCAAAACGGCCGGGGCCGGCGGTGTCGTCATTGACTGGGGGCAGGTGGATCCCACTTACCGCCAAAACATCACCCGGCTGATCCAGGGCATTGCCGGCGCACTGCACGCCGATCACATGGAACTGTGGCTGCGGGTTCCGATGGGACGCGAACTAAAACTCTATGATCTGGATGCGCTTTCCGCGGACGTGGATCACTTCATCGCCACCCTGCATGATGAAAATTCCGAAACAGATCCGCCCGGGCCCATTGCCTCCCAGAGCTGGTTCGAAGGCTGGCTGAACGCCGTCATCGCCTATGGGAAGCCCTCCCAGTGGATTGTGGAACTGGGAGCCTACGGCTATGACTGGACCATCGGCGAGAAAAAGGCTGAAACCCTCAGCTTTGCGGACGTCATGACCCGCGCGGGCCGGTCCGGACTTCAGACCAATGAGCTCAGGGCGCCGGTGTACAATCCCGGCTTTTCCTATACGGATTCCGGCACGGAGCATTCGGTATGGTTTCTGGATGTCGCTACATTTGCGAATCAATTGAAAGCGGCCCGAAGTCTGAATGTCGGGGGGTATGCCATTTTTCAGTTGGGATCGGAAGATCCGGCCATCTGGACGGCGCTTCGCATCAAACCGTTTGAGCTGACGGCGGACGCCCTGGAAAAAATCAGCACCCTGAAAGCCGGCGGCGCCACCCATGTCGGCAGGGGAGCGTTCCTGACCATCGAAGACACCCGTTCGAACGGCATCCGGCAGCTTCGGATGGATTCTTCCGGAAGGGTTACGGAAACCTACGAAAAATTCCCGAGCTATCTGACGGTCAGCCATCAGGGAAATGGAAAGGACGATGAAGTTGCCATCAGTTTTGATGATGGTCCGGACCCGGAGTGGACGCCGCAGCTTCTGGATATTCTCAAGGCAAAAGGAGTAAAGGCTTCGTTTTTTGTGGTGGGTGCCAAGGTGGAGGAAAGCCCCGGACTGGTTCAGCGCATCATTGCGGAAGGCCATGAAATCGGCGTTCATACCTACACCCATCCCGACCTGTCGCTGATTTCAGAAGAGCGTGTGAAGCTTGAGCTGAACGCAACTCAGCGTCTCATCGAAACCCTGACGGGCAGATCCACCATTTTGTTCCGCCCGCCTTACAGCGCGGACTCCCGGCCCGCCAGTCTTTCGGAAATCCTGCCGCTGAAGATGGCCCAGGACATGGGATATCTGACCGTAACCGAGGATATTGATCCGGAAGACTGGGCCCGGCCCGGAGTCGAGAAGATCCTGGAAAGGGTCAAGCATTTCCGGCAGATGGACGGCAAAATCGTGCTTCTCCATGACGCCGGCGGAGACCGCGGCCAGACCGTTGAAGCACTTCCGCAGATTCTGGATTACCTTGAAAGCCGGGGGGACCGGATCGTTTCGTTGACCCGGCTTCTGGGAGAATCTCCGGAAATCGTGATGCCGCATATTCAAAAGGAGATGATACCGGTTACCCGAATGGTCAGCGGAAGCGGTTTTCGGATTCTTCATGCAGGGACGATGTTTTTATGGGCCTTCATGATTGTCGCAACCCTGCTGGTTGTTCTGCGGACGCTTGCGGTTACGGTATTGGCGCTCATTGATCAGAAAAAGGCCGGCGGACGCACGGCCTCCGGGGTCAGCCCTTCCATCAGCGTCTTAATCGCCGCCTTCAACGAGGAAAAAGTGATTGAAAAAACGCTGCAATCCGTTCTGACCACGACATATGCCGGAGGAATTTCGGTCTGGGTTGTGGATGACGGCTCCATGGATAATACGGCCCGGGTTGTGGAAGCTTTTTCCCGAAACGACAGCAGGGTCCATCTGATCCGTCAGGTCAACCAGGGAAAGGCACTGGCGCTCCGAAACGGACTTTCGGCCATTTTCGACGACATCGTGGTCATGCTGGATGCCGATACCCGGTTTCAGCCGGAAACCCTGACGCGGCTGGTCCGGCCGCTTCAGGACAAAAACACGGCTGCCGTATCCGGGCATGCCAAGGTCGGCAACCTTCGAAAATTCATTGCCCGGTGTCAGGCCCTGGAATACATCTGCGGGTTCAATCTGGACCGCCGGGCCTATCACCGCCTCAACTGCATCACGGTGGTTCCGGGGGCTGTCAGCGCGGTCCGGAAACAGGCCGTGCTTCAGGCAGGCGGCATCAGCACCGATACGCTGGCCGAGGATACGGATTTGACCCTGAGCCTGCACCGGGAAGGATTCCGGATTGCCTACGTCCCGGATGCCCTGGCATTTACCGAAGCCCCCGAAACCATCGCAACACTGGCCAAGCAGCGCTTTCGCTGGGCCTTTGGAACCATTCAGTGCCTCTGGAAGCACCGGGA
>JBBIPX010000171.1:0-6015 GCA_037442625.1 Desulfobacteraceae bacterium | reverse complement strand
TGGTCAAGACCGCCATTTTCGGTGAAGACGCCAACTGGGGAAGAATCCTGGCGGCAGCCGGAAGAGCCGGTGTTGCATTTGATCCGCAGCAGATGGACATTCTCTTCGATGATGTGCTGATGTTTTCACAGGGAAGCGGCCGGGGCGCTGCGGTAGAAGACAAGGTGACGAAAGTTCTCAAGCTCCCGGAGTTTGTCATCACCATCGACCTTCACAGCGGAAAGAGCCAAACCTCGGTTTGGACCTGCGATTTTTCCGTCGAATACGTTCGGATCAACGCCGATTATCGGTCGTAATGTCAGAAGCGCCAAAAATCCGGGTGCAAAAATATCTCTCCATTGCTGGCATCTGTTCCAGGCGCCATGGCGAGGATCTCATCCTTGCCGGAAGCGTAAGGGTCAATGGCAAGGTCATTACAGAACTGGGCACACGGATTGACCCCCGCACAGACACGGTGGAAGTTGACGGTAAACCCGTCCCGGAGCGGCAGCGGCTGGTTTATATCGCGCTCAACAAACCCGGCGGCTATGTTACGAGCTGCGAGCAGCCTGGCGAAAAACTGGTGACGGATCTGGTGTGCATCCCGGAGCGGATTTATCCTGTCGGGCGCCTGGACAAGGATTCTACGGGGCTCCTGCTGCTTACAAACGACGGCCCGCTCCATCACCGGCTTTCCCATCCATCCTTTGATCATAAAAAAGAATATGTCGTAACCCTTGCATCTCCCATTTCAGACAGCGCGCTTCAGAAAATGGCCGACGGCCTTCTTCTGTCCGGAAAGCGCACCCGTCCCGCAGAAATCCGCCGCATATCCCTTCGACGGTTCCGCATCATCCTGAAAGAAGGCAAAAACCGGCAAATCCGGCGCATGGTCGGGAAAGTGGGGCAGGCGGTTTTGCAGCTTCACCGCATCCGAATCGCCAGCATCCGCCTCGGGAATCTTGAATCCGGCAAATGGCGTTTCCTTGATGTAAACGAGATTGAGGCGCTGACGGCCGGCAGGTGACAGCGCATAAATTCCGCTCTGCTCATAACGGGGCGACACACAGGATAAGGGTGTTGCGGGGCTGATCCGGGACAGGCAACCGGGCAGATTTGTCTGATGACATTTTCACGAGAAACGCGTCGGGTGTCAGGTCCGGAATGATGTAACCCCTGACTGAAACCGCATTTTCCCAGGCATAATCCGAAAAAGGGGGCTCAAAGGTTTTGACGGCGGACGGCCAGGGCATTTTCTGAAGCTGGGCCAGATAATCCTGAATGCTCTCCTGCCAGAAGCGCGTGTTTTCATCAATGATTTTTGGAATGGGAATACAGTTTATTTCAAGAACCTGCTCCATGCCGATCTCATTTTGGATCCATTCGATCACTGAAAGACGGCAGGTCACCCAAGGCTCATTTGCAGTGCGTTGCCGCCTGTCCTGAAGCAGAAGCAAAGACCAGGCCTGAAGCCTTTCGGCAATCATGAAATCGGCGGGATCCTCCTGAACGAGCGGCAGGTTGCCTATCGGAGGCGGTTCTTCCATTTCCGCGGCATCCCCAAGGGCTGCGATAAATCGTTTTTCAAGAATCCGCACATTGGCAAGATCACAATTGAGCCCTGCCTGCTGGGCATCGTAAGCTGCGGCAATTTCTAGAAAAAGCCTGGCGTTAAAAACCGGATCGGCCGCAGGTTCTGCTGAGGCATCCTGATACTGCAGAATGTCGGATTGGATCTGGGAGGAAAGATGATCGATAAACGGCGCAGCAGGTTGCCGGACTTTCAAAAATCTCAGGTCGCTTCCCTGATGCAATCTGGCCCAGCTCTGGTAATCGGCCACCATCATTTCAATTTTCTTGCCGTCTTCTATGATCGGCACGCGGATTTCAAGATTTCCGGTCTCTTTAAACGGGTAAGGGCTTGATGGTTCACTGCAATCCCGGGGCTGATAAATGGCGATTCTGGGGAAAACGGCTGAAATGGCCTGAATGGTGGATGCATCGGCCCACGTATATGGAAAATATATCACTGTCATGGAAAACATATCCTTTCAGATGAGTTCGGCTCGTGGTTTTTCAAACCTTCCCATCCTTTAAAACAACGCCGCTATCTGCCAGCGCATCCCGGATCTGATCCGCCAGAGCCCAGTTTTTCTTTTGCCTGGCCTGTCTTCTTTTATCGATGAGTTCCTGAATGTCCGCGGGCAATGGCTGCGAGCCTGACTGCAACACATGAAGCACCCCGTCGATCTGCCGGATGGCCAGCTTGATCTTTAAGGCGCCGTCCGAATCAACGGCTTTTTGCTGGATCAGGCGGTTGATCTGCTTGATAAGGGTAAACAGGGACGCCAGCGCAGCCGATATGTTCAAATCATCATCCATTGCGGTGATAAAACCGCTGCGGATATCATAAACGAGCTGATCGATTTCCGGGTACGGGACGCCGGCGGCCTGATCCAGGTTGCCCATGAAGGTATCCAGCCGGTTCAGCGCTTTTTGGGCCTCGTCCAGCCGATCCCTGGAAAATGTCAACGGCTTTCGATAATGTCCGGAAAGCAGCCAGTAACGGATGGTACGTGCCGGATAGCCCATTGCCGCAAGGTTTTCAAGGGTAATCCGGGTTTTTTTCTCGTCCACTTTTTTCCCGTCAATGAGCACACGGTCGCAATGAACCCAGAACCGGGCCAGGGGTTTTCCGTGCAAGGCCGCGGCGATGGCGATCTCGTTTTCATGGTGCGGGAACATCAGTTCCCGGCCGCTGGTGTGAATGTCAAAGGATGGGCCTAAATATTTCATGGACATGGCCGCACACTGCAAATGCCAGGACGGCCGGATATTTCCCCAGGAGGTTTTGGTGTAAATCCCCCGCTTCAGCTCTGAAAGACGGGATCTTTTGAGAAGGGTGAAATCCCTGGGGTTGTCTTTTTCATACTCGTCCAGATCAACGGTTGCGCCGATGCGGATTTTATTCAGATCAACCCCGGAAAGCTGACCGTAGCCGGACAGCCGGGAAATGTCAAAATACAGGGAGTGGAGTTTTTCGTAGGCAAACCCCTTTCTGGCCAGTTGTTCGGACAGGTCCACCATATCCTGAACATGTTCGCTGGCTTTCGGATAGCAGCTTGCGGGCTTGATTCCAAGCTCCGCAACGTCCCGGTAAAACAGGTCGATATATTGCTGCGTAAAATCGGACAGGCTCACCGCGGCCGCCTCAGAACCATCGATGGTCTTGTCATCCAGATCGGTGATGTTCATGACATGGGTGACATCATAACCTCTGAACTCCAGGTACCGGCTGAGCAGATCCGAAAACACAAACCGCCGGCATTCGCCGATGTGCATTCGGGCATGGGCTGTGGGGCCGCAGGAATACATCGAAACCTTACCCGGTACAAGGGTTTGAAAAGGCTCTTTCCCGCGGGTGAGGGTATTGAAAAGACTCAACTCAATTTTTTCGCGAACCGCAAACAGCGGTGTGCTGAGATAGCGTTCTCCGGAATCCGGAAAAATCACCACAATGACGCCTTCATCAATCTGCCCGGCTTCCCTTGCAGCAATGGCCATGGCTGCCCCGCTGCTCATTCCGACAAATATACCCTCTTGCCTGGCAAGCCTTCGCGTCATTTCAAAGGCCTCCTCATCATCGATATTGACCTTTTTGTCCAGACGACCCTTTTCGTAAATTTCCGGCTGATAGGCTTCCTTCATGTTTTTAAGCCCCTGGATTTTATGCCCGAGATAAGGTTCAACGCCGATGATGCAAATATTCGGGTTGTATTCCTTGAGCCTTCTGGACATGCCCATCAGGGTTCCGGAAGTTCCCATGGTCGCGATCAGGTGGGTGAGCTGCCCCCGGGTCTGATTCCAGACCTCAACCGCCGTGCCGTGATAATGGGACTGCCAGTTGGCCGGATTGTTGTACTGGTCCGCCATGAAATAGGTTTGCGGATTTTCCCTGGCCAGGCGGTAGACCTCCTCAATGGCACCGTCGGTTCCCAGGTGCCCCGGGGTCAGCGTGATTTCGGCGCCCCTGGCCTTTAATATCTTCTGGCGTTCCATGCTGACGGCATCGGACATGGTGAGCAGCAGCTTGTAGCCTTTCACCGAACAGACCAGCGCAAGTCCGATGCCGGTATTGCCGCTGGTTGCCTCCACAACGGTTTTCCCGGGTGTCAGTCTGCCGGATTTTTCGCCGGCTTCAATCATATACTGGGCAGGTCTGTCCTTGATGGATCCGCCGGGGTTGAAATACTCAAGTTTTGCAAAAACCTTTACGCGCGGGTTGGGGTTCAAGTGCCTGATTTCAACCAGAGGGGTGTTCCCGATGGTGTCAAGAATGGAAGGGCAGGTCATGTGCATGTTCTGTTGTCCTGTGCGGGGTCATTCGCGAATGGCTGAACCTCCGATTCCAGGATCCGGATGATTTGGCCCTGAACCCGGTCCTGGCTTTGAGAGGCATCGATAATCCGGAATCTCTCCGGCTCTTTTTCGGCGATAGCCAGGTAGCCGGCCCTGACCCGTTCATGAAAGGCAAGGGTTTCTTTTTCAAACCGGGATTCGGTATCCATTCGGGACCCGGATTCAAGCTGCCGCCATGCCCGCATCAGACCGGCATCGGGTGGCAGATCCAGAAGAAAGGTCAGGTCAGGCTTTAAATTCCGGCAGATCAGTTTGTGCAGATCCTGTATCAACGTCATGTCCAGACCCCTTGCAACGCCCTGATAAGCAAGGGTTGCGTCAAAATATCGGTCGCAGAGGACAATGCCGCCGTCTGCGATCGCGGGAAGGATGATTTCCTGGATATGCTGAACCCGGTCCGCGGTATAAAGGAGCAGTTCCGCCGAAGGATTCATGGCCGAGCTTTCCGGATCCAGCAATATGGAGCGGATTTTTTTGCCTATCCGGGTTCCTCCGGGCTCTCGCGTCATGATGCACTTAAGTCCCAACCTGCTGAGAAAATTAAATACATGAAAAATCTGCGTTGATTTTCCCGATCCTTCGATGCCTTCAAGTGTGATAAACATATCTTTGGCAGTCTTCTTTCTTTGTTGATGCCCTCTGCGTTGAAATCATCCTTTTTTCCCCATGTAAAAATGCCGCTCCAGCAGTTTGTGATATGATGTCCAGGCGGCAGTGGGGTCTTCGGAGGCCATGAATTCCCGGATTCCCTTAACCTTGGAATCGATTTCATCAATATGATTCAGCAGAACCGCTTCAATGGTTTTGGGCGGCTCCGGAGAGCCGAATTCCCGGACCCCGTGATGACTGACCACAAGATGTTTTAAAAGCACCGCCTGCTCTTCGGGGAAGTCTTTGATAAGATTTATTTTTTCATCGATGAGTTGTATGCCGATCACGATGTGACTGAGAAGCCTGCCTTGGCTGGTGTAGTCGATGTGGGAGCTGAATTCAAATTCCCGGATTTTGCCGATATCATGAAGAATGGCGCCGGAAAGAAGCAGATCCCGGTCCACGCCCGTGTAATGACCGGCGATCTTGTCGACAAGAATCGCCATGGAAAGGGTGTGCTCCAGAAGGCCTCCGATATAGGCATGGTGCATTTTTTTTGCGGCCGGCGCGGCTTTGAAAAGACGGACCAGTCCGGCGTCCGCCCAGATGAGTCTGAACAGGTCATGGAAACAAGGGGTTTTGAGTGTATCAGTGATCTGAAGCATCTTTTCAAACATGGCATCGATGTTGCGGCTGGTCACCGGCAGAAAATCAGCGGGTTCCACGTTTTCAGCACCCGCCAGGGCCAGGGACCGGGCGACCAGTTGCAGCATTCCCCGGTATTCTGAAATGCTGCCTTTCACCTGAACATAATCACCGGCTGAAATCCGGTCCACTGCACCCTCGACATGTTCCCAGAGAACGCCTTTCAAGGTTCCGGTTCTGTCCATGAAGGTCAGATTCAGATAGTTCTTTCCGTCTTTTTTCTGCGCCAGATTTTTTTCCGAAAGCACAAAAACATCATCTACGGTTTCACCGGGTTTGAGGGATGCGACATACTGATTTTTCGGCATTTAACTTACCTTA
>JBBIPX010000170.1:0-6083 GCA_037442625.1 Desulfobacteraceae bacterium | reverse complement strand
TGTGATCGTACACGAATTGGCTCATTTCGTCGGATATCCCCGGAAAATTGACGATCTTGCCTACAACTGGGAGGGTAACGGATCCAAGATAAGAGGCCTGCAACCCCTTTCGAGGCCTCTCAACGCCGAGAGCTATGCAAATTTTGCCCATGAAGCGGGTACGGGAAGTGAGATGCTGCTGAGCAGGTAAGTCATGCAGGTTAAAACGCTGGACAGATGCTGGAAAAAAGCATCAGAAAAGAAAAAAGGATTTATAGCACTTAGCTATAAATCCTTTTTATTTTGGTACGCCCGGAGGGATTCGAACCCCCGGCCTACGGATTCGAAGTCCGTTTTAAACCTATTTCAACTTATTTCAGCTTGCCTCATTGATCATATCAAACATATTGACATTATTACAATTATCTGCTATATTGTCTTCATGTAACATCATCAAAAATCACCTTACATAGGTTCAAAAGTTGTGACAGAGTTGTGACACTTTTTCGAGGAGGGTGCGATGACTTGGAAAAAGACGGATTATCCTGGCGTGTATGTTCGTGATTTGCAGAACCAAAAATATGGGATCGGAAAGGATTGCAATATTTCAATCCGTTTTCAATTTGCCGGCAAAAATTACCAAGAGGTGGTCGGTCGAGCTTCAAAGGATGTTTCACCTAAAAAGGCGTTTCTTCTTTTGTCCGAGTTAAAGGCAAATCAGAAAGCCGGGGCACCTCCTTTCACCCTACAGGAAAAACGTATACGAGAACTGAAACGACAGGAAACAGAGAAGGCGGATCGTGGGCTGGAAGAAAAGGCTGAGCAAACCTTTTCAAGTTTATTTGAAAAACACTACCTGCCACAACAGAAACAAGACAAAAAACAGTCATGGAGAGATGAAGAATGCCTTTACAATAATCACATCAAGGCTGTCATTGGTGATAAGCGGCTGATTGATATTGCGCCGATACATCTTGAACGGATCAAGTCCAATATGGGCAAGAGTGAGCTTTCGCCACGTTATGTTTCATATGCCTTGTCAGTTATCCGGCAGGTGTTTAATTTTGCCACAAATCGGGATTTATTCACCGGAAGCAACCCGACAAAAAAGGTTAAAAAACCAGTTTCAGACAATCGCCGGATGCGGTTCTTGACTCACGAAGAGGCGCAAAGGCTACTTGATGAAATCCGGATTCATTCTGTCTTGACGTACCGGATCACGTTAATCAGTCTCCAATGTGGCTTGCGTTTCGGAGAAATTACCGGGTTGACGTGGCAAGATTTGAATTTCCATGATGACACTATTTTAATCCGGAACCCGAAAAACGGGCGAACACGGGCTGCCTTTATGACAGAAGCCGTCAAGGCAATGTTCCTAGAAATGGAACCTGGCAAGGCCGGGGATTTTGTTTTTCAGAACACCAAGGATAAAGGGCGAATAAAAGATATATCGGAAACCTTCAATAGGGCCGTCAATAAAATTGGATTAAATGATTCAATTGTTGATTCAAGATTGAAAGTGGTATTTCATACATGCCGCCATTCCTTTGCCTCATGGCTGGTTGCCGATGGCGCGGACCTGTTCACAGTTCGCGAACTGATGGGCCACAAGTCAATTGCAATGACGGAAAGATATAGCCACCTGTCGCCGGACACGCTACGAAAAGCCGTCAAGTCTATGGAGACCGCAATACAGTCGAAACATGGAGATGGCTCAGAGCGCTGCCAGCGGTATGGACAGGGCGGTAGGGGTCAGCGGCAGAGACTGTCCGACCAGACAAATCAAACCGCCTGGGCCGATGGGCAGCTTTAGTTTTTCGAGAGACTGAAAATGACGGACATCGTTTTTTCCGGGAGATGCCGTTTTTTTAATCTCCAGTGGATGGACCCGGCCATCCTGAACGATGAGAAGATCGATTTCCTTTTTGTCCTTGTCCCGGTAGTAATAAAATGGCGCACGGCGACCATTGTGCCAGTAGCTTTTCAGCAGTTCCGTCAGAATCCATGTTTCCAGGATTGCGCCGGACATGGCGCCTGCTTCGAGTGTTTCCGGACTGGACCATTCCGTCAGATATGCGCACAATCCGGTATCGAGAATATAGAGCTTGGGCGTTTTCACCAGGCGCTTTGTCACATTCGTGTGATAAGGCTCCAGCAGATAGGCGATTCCGGAAGCCTCCAGGATGGAGAGCCAGCTTTTAGCGGTGTTGGGGGCAATGTCCGCATCGCGTGCAAGCTCGGATAGATTCAGCATTTGAGCGGTTCGGGCCGAAGCAGCCCGAATAAACCGCAGAAAAGCCATCTCGTCGCCGACCCGGGACAGATCACGGACATCGCGTTGCAGGTACGTCTGGACGTATGAGCTGTAGAACAGATCACGGTCCATATCATTATTTAAGGCAATGGCCGGAAAAGCGCCGCGCCAGATGAGCCGGTAGAGTTCCTTCAATGAAAGCGTTTCGCCTGCATCGAGACGATCCCGTATTTCATCCGGTGCAGGCAGAAACGGGCGGTCCATACGGTTCCGACCAGCCCGCTCTTTTCTGGAAAGGCCCAGAAGAAAGACTACGGCTACCCGGCCTGCAAGAGATTCGGAAACCCCATTCATCAGGTGGAACTGCTGGGAGCCGGTCAGCCAGAACAGACCCGGCCTGCGGTCTCTGTCCACTGTCATCTTTATGTATGGGAGAAGCTCCGGCGCATACTGGATTTCATCAATGAGCACCGGTGGCGGAAATCTCTGCATGAAAAGCGCCGGATCTATCCTGGCAAGCTCCAGAACCAGCGGATCATCAAGGGTGACATATCCCCTGTCGTTTTGGCTGATGTGCTGAAGAAACGTCGTTTTACCCACTTGCCTGGCACCGGTGACCAGCAGCACGGGAAATTGCTTGGACGCTGTTTTGACAAACGGTTCAAGGGTTCTGGGTAGATACATGACATCGTCCTTTTGTCGGCTAAATCGCAATATAATTGCAAATTAGACGAAATAATATGTTTTGTCAAGCAGCCTGTTTTTGAAACCGAATTTTCAGGAGCATGAAAAGATGACCCTCTGAAAATATTTGCGTTTTATATCCAAACGTTGTATTTATATTTATTTTTATTACAATTTTATCTTAATATTGATCCTATTATATTACACAAATTCACAATAACAAGTTTGGATATATAACGTGTTTCAAAGAAATATCGCAACATTGCTCATCGAGTGGAAAAATAAGCGCGGTAGAAAACCCCTTGTTATCAGGGGCGCTCGCCAGGTCGGCAAGACTTCCGCTGTTCATCAGTTCGGTGACGCGGCCTTTGAGACGTATATTTATATCAACCTGGAGCTCGAAGATAATCTCGCGCTGTTTGCCCGTATGCTGCCTGTTCGGGATCTGCTCCAGCTCATTCAACTGAAATTCAATAAAAAGATCACACCCGGCTCGACGCTCATTTTCATTGATGAGGTGCAAAATTCGGACATCGCCATGAATCAGCTTCGCTACTTCTATGAAGAGGCGCCCGATCTTCACGTGGTTGCGGCGGGCTCTCTGCTGGAAGTCAAGATGAAGTCGGAGGGGTTTACGTTTCCGGTTGGTCGGGTGGAATATTGCTACCTGCATCCGGCGACATTCGATGAGTTTCTGGCGGCGCAGGGTGAAACTGAAGCGCTGAATTACATTTTATCGGTTAAGCCGGATACGGTTATCTCCGATGAAATACACGCAATGATGATGAAAAAGTTTCATGCGTTTATTCTTGTCGGCGGCATGCCGGAGGCGGTGGCTCGGTATGCGGAGACCCGGTCATTTATCGATCTTGATCCCGTCTATGAATCGATCCTCACCGGCTTGCGGGATGACGTCTCCAAGTATGCAGGCGCCGCGAAGACAAAATATATCCAGCATATTATCGAACATGCCACAAAATATGTCGGCCTTCAGATCAAATATGAAAAGTTCGGGGAATCCAACTTCCGCAGCAGGGAAATGAGCGAAGCCTTTGATGTGCTTGAAAAGGCGATGATTATCAGCCGGGTGATTGCGTCCGCATCCAAACAGATGCCCTTGATGAGCAATCTCAAAAAATTTCCCAAACTGCTGTTTCTTGATACCGGGCTGGTCAACTACCAGATCGGTATGCGGACTGAAATCGCCATGATGGATGACATCAATGCCGTTTATCATGGACAGGTGGGAGAGCAGATCGCTGGGCAGACGTTGCTGGCATTAAACACCCGCAAAAATGCAAATCTGCATTACTGGTACCGCGAACAAAAGGGTGCGACTTCAGAGGTGGATTATCTGATGGTCATCAATGACCGTCTCGTGCCGGTGGAGGTTAAATCCGGGAAGACGGGAACGTTGCGATCCCTGCATAATTTCATGGATGAAAGCAGATGTGATTTTGCCATCAGGATATATTCCGGAAATATGAGATCAGAACAGATTACAACTTTCAATAAAAAGAAGTTCGCGCTTTTTTCCGTACCGTTCTATTTGCTGTTCAGAATCCATAAACTTTTGTAAACGACAAAACATTTAACCCGAGATGGGAAGCGCCATGCCGCTCAGTTGGAATGAAATCAAAAGCCGATCAATCGCATTTTCGAAACAATGGGAAGATGAAAGTGCAGAAGATGCCGAAGCCAAATCCTTCTGGGATGGTTTTTTTAATATTTTCGGAATCAGCCGCAGACGGGTAGCAAGTTTCGAGGCGCCGGTTAAAAAGCTGGGTGACAGATTGGGTTTTATTGACTTGTTCTGGAAAGGGATGCTGCTGGTAGAGCATAAATCACGTGGCAAACGCCTCGACAGGGCTTACGAACAGGCGTTGAATTATTTCCCCGGCATCAATGAGCGGGATTTGCCGCAATATGTTCTGGTATCCGATTTTGAGCGATTTCATCTTTACGACCTGGAAAAGGAAAAAGCATACGAATTCGCACCTCTTTGGTTTTATTGCCGGATATCAAACGCATGAAATCCAGGAACAGGACCCGGTCAATATTTATGCCGCTGAGCGCATGGGCAAGCTGCACGATCTGATGAAGGAGTCTGGTTATAAAGGCCATCAACTGGAACTGTATCTGGTGCGACTGCTGTTTTGCCTGTTTTCTGACGACACCGGCATATTTCAACGCCAGCAGTTTCAAGAGTACGTAGAACAGCGCACCGGTGAAGACGGTTCTGATCTTGCTCACCACATCAGCACGCTGTTTCAAGTCCTAAATACGCCGGAAAACAGTCGATTGAAAAATCTGGATGAGCAACTGGAGGCGTTCCCATATGTAAACGGAAAACTGTTTGAAGAGTTGCTTCCTGCTGCTGGTTTTGACAGCTCCATGCGACAAGCGCTGCTGGATTGTTGCGCGGTGGACTGGGGCCGGATTTCCCCTGCGATTTTTGGCTCTTTGTTTCAGTCGATCATGGACAAAAAGGCAAGGCGCAACCTGGGTGCTCATTATACCAGCGAGAAAAATATCCTGAAGCTGATAAAGCCGCTGTTTCTGGATGCGCTATGGGAAGAGTTCAATAAAGTCAAAAAGAACAGGAACCGGTTGCTGGATTTTCATAACAAACTCCGTTCCTTGAAATTTCTGGACCCGGCCTGCGGTTGTGGCAACTTTCTGGTTATCGCCTACCGGGAATTGCGGTTGTTGGAACTGGAAGTGCTACGGACGCTTTATGCCAGCAAACAATTGGTTCTGGATATAAGCCATCTTGTTCTTCTGGATGTGGATCAGTTTTACGGCATCGAGATAGAGGAATTTCCGTCTCAAATCGCTCAGGTGGCCCTTTGGCTGATGGACCACCAGATGAACTTGATGGTGTCAACTGAGTTCGGTCGATACTTCTCACGCATTCCGCTGCGCACCAGCGGCACCATTGTGTGCGGCAACGCCCTTCAAATTGACTGGAACGATGTGGTCCCAGCAGGACAGATCAATTACATCATGGGAAATCCGCCGTTTGTTGGGTCAAAATTCATGGATGACCATCAGCGTCAAGATGCTGCGCTGGTTTTCGTTGATGTGAAGAACGCCGGGCTTCTGGATTTTGTAGCGGCGTGGTATGTAAAAGCGGCCCGGATGATCCAGAAAAGCGACACCCGCT
>JBBIPX010000169.1:3649-6192 GCA_037442625.1 Desulfobacteraceae bacterium | reverse complement strand
TCTTTTTTGGCGATAACCGCTGAGTCGTCCATCTGATTTTTTGCCTTGGGTTCAATCATGAAAACGGCATTGGCGGTTTCAGCCACAAAGTCCGGCTGATATTCAAGATGATTTGCGCCCTGGCGGTAAAAGATCTGAAATTGCCCCCTGGCCGGCCGAAACCATCTGATGGCGTCCCGCTCCAGAATCATGGCCAGTTTCCGTTCGGCCTCCGAGTCGAACTTCTGCACCGTATACAGACAGCGGTGAAACCCGCCGAACAGGTATCTGGCCATGTTGCTTTTATCCGACGGCGACACCCGGTAATCGACGGGCGGTTCGGACACCGCATGGGTATATGCGCTTTCTTTCAATGCGGTAAAGCCTTTGCTGACCTTGACCTCGTACCCGGTCGTTTCTTCCCAGTAATGCTGCTGCATCTGGGCATGGATAAAGCGGGCGATGTCCCGCTGGTAGCAGCGCAGCACTTTTCGGGTATCCGCTTCGGAAAGGTATGCCTTAAAATGTGCTGCGACCTGGCCTGCCAGATCGTAGAGCAGATCCGCATGATCGTCATAGGAGATGTCGTTGAAATCGATGAGGCCGCTGACCACATAGTCTTCCAGCCGCTCTTCAGTCAGGCTGCCGATGCCTGTCGTCAGCACATCGCGCTGGTCGGTCCGCAGATGCTGAATCCACAGTTCGTCTGACACCGCCGGATAATTCACCGATGTCAGATCCAATGTGAACGGTTTGAAACCGGTTCTGACCTCCCCCCTGGGTACGACCAGAATCCGCGGAATATCGATGGTCTGCTGCATCACCAGCTCCGTGGTTTGCGCAACCACTGCGGCGATGTCCGGTTTTGACGCCATGCCTTCCAAGGGCAACTGGCCGTGCGGCTGCTGTGCTGCCACGGCCTTTACAATGGCAGCCTGAATCTCAGGCTTTTGCAGATGGCCCACGGTCGGCACCATTTCCGGATGATTTTCCAGCCTTCGAATCTGCTCCCAGGCCGCCTGAGCCACTTTCCGGTCTTCTGGATTATTAAAAACAGACCCATCCCCTTGTCCCGCCACCTGAGTGATTGAAGTTGCCTGTTGGGGGGTGAGTCCCAGTTTGGTTGCCAGTTGCGATTGCGACACGACGGTAACGGTCTTCTGCGCCAGTTCGTCGGGATCCAAAACAACGGCTTTGAGTCGGATGGCGGAGTCGGGCCGGTTGGCCTCATCGATGATCTCCTGAAATTTATCGTGGGCCACGATGTTCAGCCGGTCCACGGCCATAACACCGGTGCGCTTTCCAAACGGCAGGCGAAGACCCCGGCCGATGGACTGTTCAATCAGGACGCGGGCGTTGGCCGCGCGGAGCGGCACGATGGTATACAAATTGGTGACGTCCCAGCCTTCCTTGAGCATGTTGACGTGGATCACGATCTCGGTGGGTTCATCCGTTTGTTCCACCCGGAGCAGCCGCTCGATCATCTCCTCTTCTTCTTTTCCGGTCCGGCTGGAATCCACCTGAATCACCTTGTCCCGGTAGCGCCCCTCAAAAAACGCATCGGATTGGATGCCCTGCATCAACTGACCCGCATGGGTCGTATCCCGTGCAATCACCAGTAAAAAAGGCTTGACGATCGGCTTGGCGCTTTCCCGGGCATAGGTTTCGAGCTCCACTTTGACGCTTTCGTGGAGACGAATCCCGTCTTCCAGTTTCAGCCGCTCGATTTCAGCAGACGACATGCCGGAAGGGTTGAAATCTTTCCGGGTGACCACGGCCGGCTCTTTGACAAAGCCATCGATCATGGCCTGGCTCAGGGGATAATCATAAATCACATTCTTGAACGGTATTGCACCGCGACTGGTCTCCACAAGGGGCGTTGCGGTCAGTTCCAACCCCAGAACGGGTTTTAGTTCGTTGATAGCCCGCACGCCGGCGCTGGCGCGGTACCGGTGGGACTCGTCCATGAGCAGCACCAGATCCGGCAGCCCGGACAGATAACCGAAATAGCTTTCCCCGATATATTCGGACAGGCGCTTGATTCGGGGGGATTTGCCGCCGCGGACCTCGGAGTTGATCTTGGAGATGTTGAAGATATTGATATGAACGCCGTTAGTAGCCGCCATTCCGGGTAAAGAGCGCTGCGGGCGATGATCCGGGCGAATGCCGATGCCGCTTTCGTAAGTGTCGCCCGTAATCACGGTCGGCGGGTTGACGGCGAACTCCGCAATCCCCTTGAATACATACTTGGGCGTATTGGGCGTAAAATCGGCGATGAGCTTGTTGTAGATGGTCAGGTTGGGCGCCAGCACGAAATAATTGCCGATGCCGTGGGCCAGATACAGATAGCTGATGAAAGCGCCCATCAGCCGCGTTTTGCCCACACCGGTGGCCAGGGCAAAGCAAAGGGACGGGAATTCGCGTTCAAAGTCCGTGACAGTGGAAAACTCGCTTTGGATGGCCGCTAGTTGGGCGGTGATGTCGGCATCCTTGCCGGGGGGAGCGATTTCCGTGATGCGATCCAGTATTTCCAGTGAAACGCGCTGGGGTGGCCGAAGTGACAG
>JBBIPX010000169.1:0-3549 GCA_037442625.1 Desulfobacteraceae bacterium | reverse complement strand
GCGGTGGTGACGTAGATGAAATCCTGCTCCATGGAAAAACCATGCTGCCAGTAAAGCGAATCGCTGGGCGCATAGGTAAACCCTTCCAGTTTGCACAGAGCCTCGGCCAGCATGCCGGCATTGTAGGTTTTGTTGATGACCCAGTTGCCCCAGTTGTCTTTTTCCAGCAGCGACGGCGCCAGCCGGTAGTAGCGGAATCCGCCGCCGCCTTTCCAGTTGACCGCCTTGGTAATGCCGCCCGGGTCATCGCCGTCAATGACCTTTTGCAGCCGCGGAATGATATGGGTGTGGCAATGATCGCCCAGTTCCACCATGATCCAGCGCCGGCCCATCTTTTGGGCCACTGCGCCGGTGGTGCCGGAGCCAGCGAATGAGTCTAAAACGAGATCTCCAGGGTTGGTTGCAATATGTAATACGCGATGAAGGAGTCTTTCTGGTTTGGGTGTAATAAATGCATCAGTTTTTCCAAACAATGCGTGCATTTCTTTTTTAGACTCATCTGTATGGCCAACTTCTTCGTGAGGCCACCACGTCCAGGGAACAAATCCTTCAACCTCATCAAGAAAGCGTATAACATTTGGCTGACTATTGTTGTCCTTGCCAAAATAGATTCTGCCTGCCTCACGGTTTTTAATAAATTCAGATTCAATTGTGGACCAACAACGCCCCTCGGGTGGTAGATGTACTTTTCCACCCGGCGCGACAATTTCGTACATTTGATTCGGTCGATAACCTTGTGCAGTCATTGGAACTCCACGCCATCGGCCCCGTGGATGATTATTTGGATTTTTATAGATATTTGCCTGAACTTCAGTAATAGGAACACGATTTCTGCATGCTTTAAATTTTTCAGGATTACTCGCATAGAGGAGAACATAATCGTGTGCATCTCCAATAGCTTCTCGATTTTCACGTGAATAGCGTTTTTGCCATACGTTGCTAGCAATAAAGCTGGATCTTCCAAACACTTCATCGCACAAAACCTTTAAATAATGCGCTTCATTATCGTCTATGGTGATCCACAAAGATCCATCGTCTGTTAATAGTCTTTTGATTATCTCCAGACGATCACGCATGAGACTCAGCCAAATTGAATGTTCCACTCCATCATCATAGTGGGTGAAGGCACTGCCCGTGTTATAGGGTGGATCAATGAAGACACACTTTACTTTCCCCGAAAACTCCTGCTCCAGCGCCTTCAATGCCAGCAGGTTATCGCCAAAGATCAGCCGGTTGTCGAAAATGTCCTTGTCCGTCACCCGATGTTTCGCATGATAGGGCTTTTCCGGGTCTTCCAGCAGAATGCGCGGCTCCAGCTTGGGCCGGTTTTCTTTCCCGATCCAGGTGAGTTCCAATTTTTGGTTTTTGCTCATTGCACTCTTTGTTTTTATGTTTGATATAAAAAAACGTTATTGCTGTTTGTTATCCTGTACCGGAAACCATGATTGAAGAATTTTTTTGAATTCCAGAAAAGAATCATCCGTGCATCGGCCAAGGGTAACCCGTTCGGCCAATCTCAGATAAATCGAGGATGAACGCGGCAGCCGCACATGTCGAAGGGCCGCCTCCATCGCTTCTTTGGGTCGAGCTGGTTTTGTCTGATTCGGCAGGAGAAAACCCCGACTTTCAAGCCAGGTGCGTAAGGGGGGCGTTTTGCCCATCCAGCCGATGGCATTGTCAACTTCAGGGGAATCACTGAAAACCCAGTTTTCAAGCTCCGGATCAATTGCTATGCAGGCTGCTCTTTCTCTCCACCCCGATCTCGATAAACCTGATGTCACGTCGGTTTCTATTTCGCGTCTCGATTTTTTCTGATTTCCGCTCCCTTCCCGGTCAAACATCACAATGGCATGGTCGGCATGATTTACAAAAGGTCTGAGAAACGCTTCTGATCGAAGACGACATCCGGGATCTCTTTCAGGATGGATAAAAATTTCCGTGCTGATTGACCGAATACCCATATCTTTTGATCGGTCAAGCAGGCCCTGAACCGCAGATTTCATGTTCTTGTCCGCTGTCAGAACAACCAGGTCCAATTTAAACGTATGTGCGCTCATCCCAGCACTCCGCCTGCAAACAGGGTTCCCAGGCTGGCCTCTCCCTGCCAATCGCGTAAAGCTGGATGTTCATTGCCTTTGACGATGTCAACCAAGCCTTCTTCGGTTTTTGCAAAGCACAACACCTGATCAGGCTCCACCATGCTGAGAATGACCGGCGAATGTGTGGCCACAAGAATTTGTGCATCATAAACGGATGAGAGCGATTGAAACACGGTATCGACAGCTCGGGGATGAATGCCGTTTTCCGGCTCTTCAATCAGATAAATTCCTGAAAATCCGGGAAGATAAGCCAATATGGTCAACGCCAGTAAACGCAGTGTGCCATCGGATACCATCCAGGATGGTACGGAGAGCCCGCCGCCATAGTCCAGGATCAGATAGCGATGCCGGTCATCCTCCCGGTCCACGATACGTACATTCTCCAGGTCGGGCAGCGCTGTCCTTAAGTGAGACAACCATAGCTGAAATCGATCCGGATCAAGGTTTTTGAATTGATCGATGACCCAAGGCAAATTTGATCCATCGGCTTTGAATCCTCGCCCCTGTCCAGGCGGGCTTGCTTGCCGAATCAGTACACTGTTCAGCATCAATTGGGTAACGTTCTCTGTCAGCAAACTTTTCAGCCAGGTGGTTACGGGAAAATTGGTCTCATCCGCCGGAAGATTGGCCAGAGCCGATTTGTGAGGGCCGAGCTTAAAAGAGGGAGTCCAACCCTTGCTTTTTTCCCGATAAACCTCTGAATAAAAATTGTCATTGCCATTGGGTACTTTATTGACGACTACGGTTGTGCCTTTGGCTCGGGTGGGTGACATGATCGATGCAGGGGGGAAAATCGCTATCGGAAAAAGTGTACGCTGGTGAACGGTCTGTTGCGGTGGCGGCGTTTTCAGTAGAACCCTTTCGGTCAGGATAACAATTTCCTGGCTCGACTCATCCAATTGCAGTGCAATTTCATAACGCACGGTTTGGTTGCTTGAATCCCGGAGCATCAAGCGCAAAGGTTCTGGAATGGCCGCTTCCACAGCAAGCTCAAAGCCATTTCCGGTTCTCCACCAGATCAGGTCATGGAAATTTTTTGTCCTTGAGTGAATGGCGGATTGCGGCCCTTTCGAAACAACTTCTCCAAGAAACGCCACTACGTCCAGAAAGGTTGACTTGCCACTGGCATTAGGTCCGACCAGAACATGGAATGGGTCGAGTTGCTGGCGGGTGTAACGCAGACAACGATAATTTTTTGCCTCGATTAAGGTTATCATGATGGCGTCTCTCTATTTGCTTTTAATCCTATGATTGATGAGCTTTTGGTTGCTACTGCAAAGAGTAATTAATTTAAGGGCTGCTTTCTTATTTTTAAACGATAATACCCATAATGTAACCCAGAGCAAGTCTAAATGTCGATGATACCCCATTGAATCTCAAAAAGCTGAAGAAGCTGAGTTTTTTGAAGCAGCTTCCCCTCAATCCGCACAATCAACTTGTCCCGCCGGCG
>JBBIPX010000168.1:0-6329 GCA_037442625.1 Desulfobacteraceae bacterium | reverse complement strand
CGCTCCAGCAAGCAGCTCCATTACCGGGTCCCCATGCAATGGTGGGTGCTGAATCTGGATGACGGATTCAAGCAGGAGGTGCCGGGCAAATACGTGACCCTGGACAACATCGACTCCATCCCCATGAAAGCCTTTTGGAAAGGCTTTGTCGCCATTCCCTGGGACGGGCCGCCGGCCATGGACAGAAAAGGCATGCTTTCGGTGATGTACCAGTCCACCACCAATACAGCCTTGACTCCCGGCGTGCGTTCGGCGTATGCTGAACGCAATTACTTTATGATTTCCAGGCACTATTGCAGCCTGAGCTCCCGGCTGGGCTATCATTTTTCAACGATCGAGGCGCTGATCAGCGAAAGGCCCCGCGAGAACTATATCAATTTTCAGTTCAAAGGCGGGGCCGCCGACACCTCCCGCAAGCTCGGCCGCGTGCATTTCATCAAGAACATTCTGGAAGAGCTGGGGTTCCGGGTCCAGATCAAGGAAGACCACCTGGCCTCGCGGCTGGAAAACCACGACATGGACCACATGGAAAAGCAGATGGAAATCCTGGGGTATCTGACACTTCATACGCGCCAGTTGGACATGATCATGGGAAATGCCGGATCCGTGAATTATTACGGGAACAAGCTCAGAAAGGATATTGAAATCCTGATGCAGGGCGGGGACGGGGTCCGGCCGGCGGCGGAACAGGGAAAACGATCATGACGGAACAGGACAGACAGGCAGCCTTCGGCCGGCGCATGGCCGATATCCTCAATTACGGCGCCCTGAACCTGGCCATGGCTGTCGGGTACCGGACCGGGCTGTTCGAAGCCATGGCGTCCTTCTCAGTTCCCCGGACCGCTGCGGCCATTTCGGCAAAAGCCGGCCTGAACGCGCGCTACGTAAGGGAATGGCTGGGCGTTATGGCCACCGGAGATGTTGTCGAACTGGTCCTTGGAAATGACGGTATCGAGCGGTATCTTCTGCCCCCCGAGCATGCCGCGTTTCTGGTAAAAAGCGCCGCATGCGCCGACCTGGCTGTCTACACGCAGGAGATTCCGCTGCTGACACTCTGCGCCATGGAGCCGGTGATCCGGGCCTTTCAGACCGGCGAGGGCGTTTCCTATGATGCGTATCCCCGCTTTCAGTCATTCATGTCCGAGCTTGCCAATGCCAAGCATCGGCAGGTTCTGCTGGAGACATTTCTGCCGTCGGTTGCGGACGGCCTTCTCGTGGAATGCCTGAACCGCGGCATCCGGGTCTGTGATCTAGGCTGCGGGGAAGGGGTGGCGATGCTGCTGATGGCCCGGGCCTTTCCCCGGAGCCGGTTCACCGGAATCGACAGTGATGCCGGGGCTGTCGATTCCGCGCGCGGTGAAATTGCAGCGCTGGGCCTGAAGAATGCGGACGTCCGCCTGATGGACGCAGCCACCTTGACGGACGATGTCCGCCTGAAAGGGGCCTTTGACTACATCATCGCATTTGACGCCATTCATGACCAGAGCAGGCCCCTGGAAGCCCTGCAGGGTGCGCACCATATGCTGTCGGACCAGGGCATGTTCAGCATGGTGGACATCGCGGCCCACACCCGACATCACGACAACAAAAATCATCCGATGGGCCCGTTTCTCTATGCCGTCAGCCTCATGCACTGCCTGCCCGTCGGCCTGGTCAATGGCGGCGCCGGGCTCGGCATGATGTGGGGCCGGGAACAGGCAACCGAGATGCTTCACGTGGCCGGTTTTACATCGGTGCAAGTCATGGAAATCCCCGAAGACCCCTTCAACCTGCATTTTTTCTGCCGGAAAAACACCTAATCCGGAAACAGATTTTCGAGACCGCGGTCCTCCGGTCCATCGAAACTGCCCCGTTTTCCCTCGAAACTGAATTGTTTATCGATGATCAGATTCAGGCAGGCTTCCGTCACGACCGCATCGTAAAGCCTTCCCTTGTTGCGGAGCAGTTCGTCGATGGCCCGGTCTATCCCCAGGGAGGCCCGGTAAGGCCGGTGCGAGGACATGGTCTCGAACACGTCCGCCACGGCGATAATCCGGGCTTCCAGCAGGATTTCCTCTCCGCATAACCCGCGGGGATATCCGGAGCCGTCCATGCGTTCGTGGTGCTGAAGGATGATATCGGCCAGGGGCCAGGGAAACTCGATTTTTTTGAGGATGTCATACCCGGCCTGAACGTGATTTTTGATCAGTTCGTATTCCAGGGGCCCCAGATTGCCGGGTTTGCAGAGAATTTCAGAGGGGATGGTGATCTTGCCCAGGTCGTGAATGTTGCTGGCCATGCGCAGTCCGTAAATCCGGTCCGCCGACAGTCCCATGTCTCCGGCGATGGCTGCCGCCAGATCCGAGACCCGCTGCTGGTGGCCGGCCGTATAAGGGTCGCGCAGCTCCACGGTGAGCGAAATGGCATGAATGATGCCGTCCATGGCGCGCTGGAATTTTTCCAGGTTCAGCCGCAGGCTCTCTGCCGCCTTATCCCGCTGGGCCAGCGTCTCCCGTTCGAACAGCACCCGTTTCAGCCGGGCGATGAATTCCGAAATCCGGACGGGTTTTTGAATGAAATCGCTGGCGCCGCGGCCGATAATCTCTTCATAGGTGAAATCCTCGATATAGCCGGTCATGATGATAATGTCCGAGTCGTGCCGCTCTTTGATGATCTTGATCAGCTCCAGGCCGTTCATTTCCGGCATGTTGATGTCCGAGACCACCACATCGATCCGGTGTTGCTGCAGAATATCCAGTGCCTCATGGGCGCCGGTTGCCGTCAGACACGCATACCCGCCATACTGGATGCCTTCCTTGAATATGTCCCGGATGTCCGGGTCATCGTCCACAATAAGGATTCGCGCAGGTTCTCCCGCAAAATTCCGATCCATGCTGCCCCCCGAAGGCAATTGGTTTTGGCGTTCGCCGTCCCGCTGAGTGCATCAGCATAAAACCAACACGGCCCGGTGTCAAAGAAAAAAAGGCGGGCCGCTTGAACATCCTGCAATCTTGGTGAAAGGATGGTGCTTCAGGGAGAATCCGAAAGTTTCGGTAGAAAAGAAAACCGGCGCCAATTAACGGGGACGCAGAGGTAAAGATCAGATGAGGTATTTTTGCAGGTTCTGGTAGCTGTGAAAGTCGGCATCCACAAAGGCGGCGCCGATCTGGATTTCTTTATCGGAGTCCTGGACGCTCTGCGCCAGGCACCGAATCTTGACAGGCTGACGCTGGTCGGGAAGGGTGAAGATAACGCTGTACTCGACAGGTTCTTCGGTCGGCTGTATTTTTGAAGGTGAATTTCCGGGGATTGCAAAGCGGATTCCGCCCAGAGAGACATCCAGCACCGATCCGGTTTCAAATTCCTGGACCTGTGAGGGATTTCTGCCGATGAATGCCGGCAGCATGACCTGCTTTCTCTGATATTTTCGGCGGTCGGGATCCGCGGGTTTTGCGGCATGACCGCTCTGCTGCCGGTGCTGGTAGAGGATCGACTCGATCACATGGGACAGGCTCAGCCGCTGCTGTCCGGCGATGGACTCCAGATAATTCCGGATATCAGAACTGGTGCGAAAACAGATGGTAAGGTTCTTTTTCATCTTACCCCCACCCGGCTTACCCGATCGGCGTTTCGTTGGTTTTTTCCGCGCATCGATGCGCATTTCGGCGGAAGAATCGGAATGCATTTTGTCAGCCTTTTCGAGGCGGCTTTCTGAAAATCGGGTTTGAAACAGAACTTCGAATCCATGTGGAATAAATAACGAGAAACTGGACGTTTGTCAATAAATAAAGCGCATAATTTCACGCAGGTTAGCGGTTGTCAAAAAAATTGCGGACGGAGGCTTTTGCCGCAATCCGCAATTTTATCGGCGGCGTCCCCGAAGGTAATCCACTTACTCGACTTGCCGTCTATTAATCACATCGCACCGCAAATATAACGACTTCCATCCTGCAAAGCGCCATAAACACCCGATTCACCTCACACATGAACCGGGTCGACGCAATTTAGCCCCTGACCAACAATTCTCTTTTCAAGGGCAGCTCTCTCAGCCTCACCCCTGTTGCCTTGAATACGGCATTGGCCACAGCAGGAGCGACTGACGGGAAAACAGGTTCGCCAACCCCCCCGGCCTTAAGTGTGTTGCCGGCGATATGCACTTCTATTACCGGCACTTCAGACATAGTCAAAACAGGATAATCACTATAATTGGCTGTTTTCACACCGCCGCCTTCAAAACGGACTTTTTCATGAAGCGCCACACTCAATCCCATGACGACACCGGCTTCGGCCTGCGCCCGGATCGCATCCGGGTAAACCGCAGTGCCGCAGTCCAGAGTGCAGACCATCTTGTGAACGGTGATCTTCCCCTTTTTGTCGACCGAAACCTCTGCCATGTGAGCAGCAAACGACTCGAAACAGGATGTTACGGCAACGCCTCTTGCCCTGCCTTCGGGAATGGGAGTCCCCCAACCGGCTTTCTCTGCAAGAAGCGACAGAATTTGATAGGGCCTCGAGCTCTTATCCATGTGATCCAGACGGAATTGAACCGGATCCTTTCCCGCGGCATGGGCCAGTTCATCCATAAATGATTCAACAGTAAACGCATTGACGGAATATCCCACCGACCGCCACCAACCCACACTGGCAGGAGCGATTACCATCACATATTTCACAAGCAGATTCGGGAGAGAATAAGGCATATCCGTGATGCCTGAAACAGCATCCGGATCAATGCCGTCCTTCACATTTCCGGGCATCAGCCTGGACATCACGGAGGGCGCAGCAACCGTATGCGACCAGGCGATCACCCGTCCGGCCTTATCCAAACCGGCTTTTATTCTGCACTGACTTGCCGGACGGAAACAATCGTTTGCAAACTCATCTTCACGGGTCTGGATGACTTTGACCGGGCGGTTCAGGGTTTTGGAAAGCAATACCGAATCCACAACAGTTCCCTGTTCTCCCCTCAGACCGAAACCGCCTCCGGCAGGAAGGGTCATAACCGCTACCTTTTCAAGGGGCAATCCTGTCAATCTGGATGCCGTAAGTTGGGTAGCGGTCTGTCCCTGCGTCGGCGCCCATATTCGGCAGCGTTCTTTCTCCACATGGGCGGTACAATTGATCGGCTCGGCCTGGGCATGAGAGATATAGGGCAGTTTGTATGATTGTTCGACGACCTGAGCGGCTTCCGCCAATGCTTTATTCACATCACCGCCGGTTTTTGCCGTTGCTCCCGGCCTTCCCAAATGTTCATTAAATAACGCATCGAGAGTATCATTATTCAGTCCCGGATGAGACCCCCCGGACCACTTTATTTTGAGGGCATCCCTGCCCCGCATGGCTGCATAGGCAGTTTCCGCGCATACCGCAATCCTGTTTTCAATGGGCACCACTTTGATCACGCCATACAAAACCAGCATATATTGTTAAATATTTACCTTCACTACGCTCATGCCTGACTTGGCGTTTATTTTTTGTTCAGCACCTTCAAGGGTAACGCCCAGATGAATGCCGTGAATCTTGCCGCCAACCCTTCGGAATGCCCGATAGTATCCCCCCGATTTCTGGATTGACCATCCGGCAAGTGTTTTTGGCATGGTGTCTGTGGCCTTACCCCTTTGCTTCTCCCGAAGCTCTTTAATGGTTTCCTTGAGCCGCCTGTGAGTCTCCCTCAGCCGTTCAACTTTTAACGCCAATTCCTCCCTGGTGTCCCTAAGCAAATTGCATTCCTTCTGTAAAATATCAACACGCGCCTGAAGTTCCGCACTGTTGGCAAGCCGGTACCGTAATCCATCGATTATCCGCTGCTGACTCGCTATCTGCTCCAATAAAACAGTTTCGTTTGAATCCATATCCCCCCTTACAGTTAAATATTTAACTTTAATTTACACCAAGCTGAATAACAAGGTCAAGTTAAATATTTAACTCTTTCCAGCAATCAGAAATGGGGGCTTTCCGGCCTGGTCAACCTCCCGCTTCCGGACATGAGCAGGACGGCACCCTGGATTTTCCTCTTACCGGCAGCAAGCCCTGGATAAACTGTCTTGACGCAGGGCTTGCCTTATAAGGGCCGGTGTCCGAAAAGCTCGCCAGCGGTTGCTGAGGGCTTCGGAATGGGGTCAGGAATCAGTCGGTTGACGGGATGATGACAAGCCAGCTTTCTTTTGTCTCGGGGCTTGTGGGTTTTCTGTTTTTGGGGGTGCCGGGAAAGCCGCTGCTTTGAAAAACCTTGTACTATCCTTGTACAAACCGGTCATAAAATAAAAAAGAGGTTTTCAGCTTTCGCCTTAACCTCTTGTTTTTATTGGTGGAGCTGAACGGGATCGAACCGTTGGCCTCATGACTGCCAG
>JBBIPX010000167.1:3919-6401 GCA_037442625.1 Desulfobacteraceae bacterium | reverse complement strand
CAGGCGAAAGGCCCATGCCCATGTTCTTGAAAAAGGGATATTACCGTCTGCAAATTCAGTGGTAGTTTTGAGTTCAGACAGGGACATGGAGCTTCGGATGGGCAGACGACAGGATCCAGAAGCAGAATGACAATGATGGACTTTTGCAATTGGATCTATCAAGAAGAGCTCTTGCGGCAACTTTGTTGACCCGGCTTCTGTTTTTTAAGATTTGGACGGGGAGAACCAAATGCTGTATCCACCTCCCAGCCCCGCAAGATCCCCGTCATAAGCAAAGGAAATTGTCCGGGTTCCCTCCGGTATGGGGATCGTTTTTTCAAAATCCATGGGAATCGTATTATGAGTCGGGTAATTCGCTGTTGAATAAATTAGTGCGTTATCAATGACAATTCCCTGATTGTCCAGAAACAGCAGATATACGCCAAGCCGTACAATTCGATCGAATCCGGTGGAAAACCCTCCGAGCAGTTCGATGGTTCCAGCAAAATTCATGGTTTCCGGCGTCATCTGGTATTGATATCTTATCGAAAGTTCGTCGGTTTTCCAAACTCCTTTTTGGTCCCCGTCCTTTAAAAGGACCCTGAGATTTTTCTGGGTGATCTTGTCGCCTTTATAGGTGAACATCCGCGGACTGCAGGCTGAAACGATACATGCGGCAAGCATGACGAAAACGGTTGCCCTTATATATTGGAAATCCCGGTAACGCATTAAATTTTCCTCCATCATGAAAACTGAGCCGGATTGCGACCCGCAGCACCGGCCGCTCAGGTCTTTGGATGGTGTCATTATGAAGTTTCTGACATTCAAGTCAAGGATAAAAACAGAAGATTTCCAATCATATGACCATATCGTGAATACAATTTTAATGCTTTTTCAATTTTGAAATTGCTTGACATGTTTATCCCGCAAGAATTATAAATATAGTTTGCAATATGTGAATCTTTTACCGGTGGATATCCATATGTCAAACAGTTTCCGTGTTCATTTCCCAATAATCGGAGCAGTCGTTCAATGCCTTCACAAGATATAAATTTGATCCAGATGGTCAGCAACTCGGGTTTGATGGTGAACCTTGTATTGTTGCTGCTGCTTTTCTTCTCGGTAATGTCATGGGCAATCATTTTTATCAAATACCGATACATTCGAAAGGCATTTAAGGAATCGGCGCTGTTTACCGATTATTTCTGGAAAAGCCGGGATCTTTCCGAAGCCTTTGTCAAGGCCAAGCAGCTCCAGAGCAGTCCCATCGCCCATGTGTTCCGCATTGGATACGTTGAGCTCAAAAAAGTCAGCCAGTCCGGGCCGCCCGCCAAGCCGCAGCCGACGGGCCAGGAGGCTTTGACAATGGGCGCCCATTTTGCCGGAATTGACAATGTGACACGGGCCCTGCGCAGGGCAACCAACACCGAGATTACAAGAATCACCCAGATGGTCCCCTTTCTGGCGACAGCAGGGAACACGGCGCCATTTATCGGACTGTTTGGAACCGTCTGGGGCATCATGAATTCATTTCACGGAATCGGCCTGAGGGGCTCGGCAACGCTTGCGGTGGTGGCTCCGGGAATTTCGGAAGCCTTGATTGCAACGGCGGCCGGACTTGCCGCAGCAATTCCGTCGGTCATTGCATTTAACTATTTCATGCAAAAAATCAAGATCATTGAAACAGAGTTGCAGAGTTTTTCCGCTGATTTTTTAAATATCATTGAACGGGACATTCTCTCTGCCAAAGGAATCAAGCCATGAGCATGGGCGGAAATAACGACCGGTTGATGTCTGAAATCAACGTGACGCCGCTGGTTGACGTGATGCTGGTTCTGCTGATCATCTTTATGGTCACGGCGCCCATGATGATGCAGGGGGTTGATGTCGCGCTTCCGGAGACAACGTCCGAGCCGCTTGCCGCTGAAAAGGAGCATCTCATTATTTCCATTGACCCTAAAGGTCAGATCTATATCAATGAATTTCAGGTTTCGCTGGATGTGCTCAGCAGCAAACTGTCCAAGATCCTTGAAGGGAAACCGGATAAAGAAGCATATCTTCGGGCGGACAAGAATATTCCCTATGGTACGGTTGTTCGCGTGATGGCTGAAATCAAGGCGGCTGGTATTGACAAACTGGGAATGGTGACCGTGCCGCTGGATAATAAACCAGAAAAAAAGAAGTAGCGAATGCGTGCCCGTGGATCAGTTCATGCCAAATTATTGCTTTCATCAGGAAACGGCTCGGCCGCGATCGGCCGCTATGTTGCGGCTTCCCTCGCGCTGCATGTGCTGTTTTTTGTCATAGTGACGTATTTGCCGGATATGGTCCCAAAAAGAGAATTCGTGCCGTCCGTGATCATGGTTAATATGGTGACGATGTCACCTACCGGCTCCATTGGAAAGCCCGGACATCCCGGACCGGAAAAACCTGGCCCCAAATCAGAGACGCCCGCGGGGCCAGAGCCAAAACCCGCTAAATCCGAGGTTCAGGAATCCAAACC
>JBBIPX010000167.1:0-3819 GCA_037442625.1 Desulfobacteraceae bacterium | reverse complement strand
CGCCCGCGGGGCCAGAGCCAAAACCCGCTAAATCCGAGGTTCAGGAATCCAAACCCGTGCCTCCCGCGCCGAAGCCTGCAAAACCGGAAGTCCAGGAACCCAAACCCGTGCCTCCGCCGCCGAAACCTGCACCGGAAAAATCACCGGATGCCATATCGCTTTCCAATGAAAAACCGAAAATAAAAACATCTTTGAAAAAAGAGACATTTAAATCCAATCAGGCCATCAAAAACGCCCTGAACCGCATTGAAAAGCAGGTGGAGGAAACCAAACCCGCAGATCCGCTGGCATCCGCCCTGGACCGTATCAAGAGCAAGGTTGCAAAAGAAGAGTCGGAAACAGCCAAAAGCCCCTCTAAGGAACCTGCAACCGGAAAGTCTTCGGGCACGGGCGGCACCGGCAGCGGCACTGTCGGAGGCAGCGGCGGCGGAACGGGCGGAACGGGCGGAACGGGCGCTTTCGGCATACAACCCATTGATTTTTACAGATCGCTGATCCCCAACCACATTGAAAACAACTGGGTATTTAATGAACAGCTTGTCGGCGGACGTACCGATCTAGTATCCGTTATCGTGGTCAAAATTATGAAAAATGGCGAAATAACGGATATCTGGTTTGAAAAAAAATCCGGTAACAGTTATTTTGATGATTCCGTGTATAAAGCTGTAAAAAAATCAAATCCGCTGCCCCCCCTGCCCAGGGAATATACGCAGCCATATTATGAACTAGGGCTGATTTTTACCCCTAAAGGACTGAAACGGAGTTAACATGATCGTGGCTTCCGGAAATACCGGATGTAAAAAAAACCGGCTTCTCACCCGCTCCCGCCGTGCCTGGGGAATGATACTGATCGGCCTGCTTTGGACCGGAACGGCTTTTGGTGCCGGCAAATACGACTATGTCGATATCGATAACCCGCTATTGAAAAAAGTTCCCATCGCCATTCCATTTTTCAAGCCTGTTAGCGGGAATTCCGCCGAGACTGAAACCGCGAAAACCGGTTCGAATATGCTTTCGGATATGCTAGCATTCACCGGCTATTTTAAAATCCTGGACAGGGGCTCTTTTTTGGTAGATGCCCAGAAATCCGATGTCGCTGCACCCATGTTCAAGGGCTGGACAACAGTCGGGGCCGAACTTCTGATAACCGGCGCTGTTTCCATAAACAGCACCCAGCTTGAAATGGATATGAGACTTTTTGACACATTCAATGAAAAGCAAATGATCGGCAGAAAATATACGGGCAATGTGAAAGATCTTCGTACGATGCTCCGCCGGTTCTGCAATGAAATTATGGGGCTTCTGACCGGGAGCAGCGGCTTGTTTGAGAGTCAGATCGTTTTTATTTCATCGGCTTCCGCTGGCAAGGAAGTGTACATCTGCGACTTTGACGGCTACGGCCCCACCCAGGTCACCCATAACAAGAGCATCAATCTTTCTCCTGCCGTTTCGTACGATGGCAAGTGGGTCGCCTATACTTCATACGCCAGAGGAAAACCGGACTTGTATATTCAGAATATTTCTGATAATCGGGTTTCAGTGGTGGATAAAAAAGGCATGGCCATATCGCCCGCATGGGTGCCAGGGAAATTTGAACTGGCGGCATCTTTATCTTTTTCTGGCGATCCTGAAATTTATCTATTGACCGGAACCGGAAAAGTTATTAATAGATTAACCGATAGTCCGGGAATTGATATTTCACCTTCGTTTTCTCCGGACGGCAGTCAAATGGCCTTTGTTTCCAGAAGGAGCGGAACGCCCCAGATTTATATTCAGAATATGAATTCCGGGCAGGCTGCACGCCTTACCTTTCAAGGAAACAACAACACGCAGCCGGAGTGGTCTCCCAAAGGGGATAAAATTCTTTACACCGAATTGAAAAAAGCCGGCAATTTTAATATCTGTGTGATCGGCGCCAACGGCACTGGTCTGATGCAGCTTACCAACGCTCAGGGTGATAATGAATCGCCGTCGTGGTCGCCGGATGGCAGCATGATCGCGTTCAGTTCTACCCGAGAAGGGGCATCGAAAATATACGTTATGACAGCTTACGGGGCGGATCAGCGCAGGTTGCTGAGTATGCCCGGTGAGCAATCAGAACCCAAATGGTCACCGGGTGTGAAAAATTAATTTTTTATTAAAAGGAGGAAGTAAAATGAAGAGAAAGTATTGGGTAATTGCAGCAATGTTGTTTGTCGTACCAGGCTTGATGTTAACAGCATCATGTGCAAAGAAAGTAAAACCGACGGAAGCAGCAGTATCAAAAACAGATGAAAGCATGAAGAAGGCAGCTCCTGCTCCGGCCCAGGACAATAGTGCTGCGCTGGCGGCTCGGGAAAAATTCATGAAGGATGATGTCCATTTTGCATTTGACAGTTCTGTTCTGGATACCACTGCTCAGGGCATCTTGCGAGACAAGGCCGCATGGCTGAAGAGTAACGATGCTGCCACCACCATCGAAGGCCATTGCGATGAGCGCGGCACAGTTGCATACAACATCGCGCTGGGGGAAAGACGTGCGGAAGCTGCAAAGGCTTTCCTGGTTAACTCGGGTATTTCGGCTGCCAAGATGACCACGATCAGCTACGGGAAAGAAAAACCGCTTGATCCGGGCCACAACGAGCAGGCTTGGGCAAAAAATCGCAGGGCTCATTTTGTCATTAAATAATCTGATCCGAAAAAATTGATTTATAGCAAGTCATGTGTTTGATGGCAGGCGATCACTTTCAGACTGTGTTGCCTGCCATTTTTTATGGAGCCGGGAAAAGCGGGGTGTTCCGTTTTTCCCGTTCTGATTCTTGGAACCTAATCTATGGGTGAATTGGTATCATGAAATCCAGCTTATTCCGGTATATTGTTTATGCTTCAATTCTTCTGGGGGGCGGTTGCGCTTCCCATCAGGAGGTCATAAGGGCCGACAGCCGTATTTCAAGTATTGAGAAATCCAAAGATCAGTTCCAGTTGCGCATGGAAGATTTCCGAAAAAGCCAGATGGAAAAAGATCAGCATCTCCGCAACCAGTATGCGGAGCTCTATGCGACCATTGACAGGCTCCAGGAACAGATCCAGCTTTTGAATGGAAAAATCGAAGAAAAAGAGCATCAAAATTTGGGTTTCGGCAATAACGGCGGCGGTGCTGATTCCAAATTGGCCAATCTGGAACAGGAGATTCTGGCGATAAAGGATCGGCTGCTTCGTGTTGAGGAATATCTGGCCATGGACGGCAACGCAAAAAAACCAATGCCCTTAAAGCCGTCTCCGGAAAAACCCCCCGCCAAAGAAAAAACCGAGACTCCTCCTGCAAAAGAATTGCCTGAAAACGAACTTTATGCCAAAGCCAAGCAGGATTTTGATTCCGGGGAACTTGAAACAGCCCGAACCGGTTTTCAGGAATTTATAAAACATTTCCCGAAATCCGCTATTGCCGATAGCGCCCAGTTCTGGCTGGGAGAAATTTATTACCGCCAGAAATGGTATGAAAAAGCCATTCTGGAATACCAGAAAGTGATTGAAAACTACCCGAAGGGGAATAAGGTTCAGGCATCGCTACTCAAACAGGGTTTTTCATTTTTCAATCTCGGAGACAAATCCAATGGCCGCCTGATTCTGAAAGAACTGATCGGCAAATACCCTTCCAGCAATGAAGCCAAAATCGCCAAGCAAAAACTAGAAGGCTCTTAACCCCGTGACCCTATGGATGGTATCCATGACCCATGATTAAGGTGATCGGCATAGACCCTGGATTGGCCTCAACGGGAATTGGGATCGTTTCCGGAAATGGAATAACCATTCAGAATTATTCTTTCGGCAGCATTCACA
>JBBIPX010000166.1:0-6467 GCA_037442625.1 Desulfobacteraceae bacterium | reverse complement strand
AGGGTGATTTTAAAAAATAATTCGTGTGATCCAAGACTTTTGAAATTACCTCATAAGTTGTTATCATTAATCGATATGCAGTTATAAAACAGAATGAACAAATAAATCTGTCCCCTTTATGTCCGCTTTAGTCCCCTATGTGATTAGCGGCATAGCCCATAAGGTTCGGCATCAGGAGGATCGCCATGCGTAACACGGTAATTATTTGGATTCCCCTATTATTCTTGGTTTGTGTCGGACAGGCGGACGCTCAGATCACCCATAATGTCGTGGATATTCCGACACGGCCGGGCGTCACGCAGAGAATGGTCGTTCTGTCCCCTCAGGATCCGAAAGCGGCAGTCATCCTGTTTGCGGGGGGGCATGGCGGGCTTCAGATCTCCCCAAGCGGTTCGTTCAAGTGGGGCGATGGCAACTTTCTCGTCCGGACCCGCCAGCTTTTTGCGGATCAGGGGTTACTTGTGGCTGTCGTTGACGCACCGTCAGATCGTCAAAGTCCGCCCTACCTTTCTGGCTATCGTCAGACCCCGGAACATGCAGCAGACATCAAGGCAGTCATTGCATGGCTGCGTAATCAGGCAAAAGTGCCTGTGTGGATGGTCGGAACAAGCCGGGGAACGCAATCGGCCGCATATATCGCAACCCAACTCAGCGACCCGGAAGGTCCTGACGGCTTGGTGCTGAAATCCACAATACTCACCGATGAAAAGGGGCGCCCGGTCCCCGCCATGCCGCTCGACAAGCTGCGCATCCCTGTCCTTGTGATTCACCACGAACAAGACGGCTGCAGGCTCTGCTCGTTCAATGATGTTTTCATTCTGATGGGAAAACTCGATCACGCACCCCGAAAGCAATTGTTGTCATTCAAAGGTGGCGCGAATCGCGGTGATCCTTGTGAGGCCTTTGCTTATCACGGGTTCAATGGACTTGAAAGTGAAGTTGTCGCCCAAACAGCAACATGGATCTTCGCGCAGTAATCAGGCGCTCAACCAGGCGCTCCAGCGGACCACCAAAAGCTGCGCTTTTGACGCCCGCTGAGTTTCGTCGTTCATATCGTTAACGGGTGTGGTTTGGAGATTCGGAACTTAACTTCTTGATAATATGATTAAAGGAATATCTGATGGATCGATTGCTACATAAAATTGAAGAACTGGAAAAAGAAATTCTCGCACTCAAGAAAGTGAATTCGGGCTTTGAGGAAAGAATTCTGGTTCTTGAGAAGAATGGACTCGAAACAAATTCAGAATCCGTTGTTTTTAAGCCCAGGGTTGGGCGATTGAATTGCTGGGAATTCAAAAAGTGTGGTCGTGAGCCCGGTGGTAAAAGCGTACAAGAACTTGGTGTATGTCCGGCCGCAGAATTGGAGAAGTATGAAGGTATGAACCGTGGTAGAAAAGGCGGCAGAGTCTGTTGGGCGCTGGTGGGAACACTCTGTGGCGGCCGGGTGCAGGGTGAGTTCGCTAAAAAATCCGCCACGTGCAAATCATGTGATTTTTATGAATATGTGCTTGATCAAGAGGGAAAAGACTTCGGATACAAGCTAATCGGCGGGTAATCTAAGGAGGTTTTGGGCGGTTGGATCATTCGTCAGTTATTCAAAATCGGTGAACAACGGGCTGAACGAGGATGCGCAAAAAAGACAGAAGGGCACCTGTCAACCCAAGCGTTATGTGCCGTAGTAGTAGGATTGTGAGATTCGATGAGCGGAGATAAATGAAAAATCAGCACTGTGAATTGAATGAATTGGGTTGGAGCGACTGGTTCGAGCAAAGGGCGGAATGCAAACCAACGGATACTATCGCCCGCGTTGCGGCTGTCGATCGTGATCAGTTATTGCTCGTGGATCAGGCAAGCCCTTTCAGAGCAAAGCTGGCCGGCAGCTATCTGCACTGCCATCGCCTATCCCATGAGTTGCCGTGCGTGGGCGACTGGGTGTGCATAGAGAAGCAGGCAGGCGAAGACTTTGGGGTGGTCCACGCGCTTCTGGAGCGAAGGACTTCGCTGCGCAGAAAGTCGGCGGGGAACGTCATCGAGTATCAGATGATAGCGGCGAACGTGGACTACGTGGTTATTGTTCAGTCATGCCACTTTGATTTCAATCTGAAGCGGTTGGAACGCTATCTTGTAATGGTGATGGATGGCGGGGCTGAGCCGTACATTCTGCTCACCAAGACGGACTTGGTGGATACTGCTGTTCCGGCTGCGCAGTCGGCGGAAATACGTTCTGCCGGTATCACCGCACCGATAGTAACGTTGAGCAACGTAACGCGGGACGGCGTGGATGATCTCAATCGGTTGTTGTTGCCTGGAAAGACCTATTGCTTCGTTGGGTCGTCAGGGGTTGGCAAAAGCACGCTGATTAATCAGTTGATTGGCCGTGAGATGTTGGAAACTAAGACTATCAGCGGGACAGGCGAAGGGCGGCATACAACTGTTCGTCGTGAGCTGATTCGTCTCGATGGCGGTGCGCTGGTTATCGACAACCCAGGAATGCGTGAATTCGGCATTTTCGGCGCGGAAGGCGGCATAGGGAGTAGTTATTCCGACATCACCGCCCTCTCATCCATCTGCCGTTATCGAGACTGTAGCCATACAGGCGAGCCGGGCTGTGCTGTGCTTGAGGCCGTGCATTCCGGCGAAATTAGCCAGGATCACTTTGAAAACTACCTGAAACTCAGGGAAGAGTCCGAGTTCTACCAGATGTCCTATGCTGAAAAGAGAAAGAAGGATCGGGACTTTGGCAGATACATTAAGTCGGCAAAAAAGGACTTAAAGGATGACTATTATGTTTGCGGCGGCGCATAACAATTCCCTGCAGGCACGAAGATATTCCGCAAGCTTTTGCATCCGGTGTTTCCGCACCGGTTTCCGCCGGTCAATTTCCTGCCTTATTCAAGATCGTCGGCTTCTCTTGATCAATCATGTCTTCGGAAATTGTTAAAAAAATCTGGCAGAGCGGGGGGTTTTTCGATATAGTTTGACCGGTAACGGCGCAACCCAATGACAACCCCATATTGATACTGGAAAGGCACGCCGAATGGCATCGAAAGCACACCGGCTTATGGAAAAAGGGGTGAATATTCATAACCCCGATACCGTGGACATCGGAGAGGAAGTCGATCTGAACCGGATTTCCGGTGACGGAGTCACCCTTTATCCGGGCTGCCGGATCTACGGCGAGAAGACGCTCATTCTTCCGGGCGCAAAACTGGGTTATGAAGGGCCGGTTACGGTTGAGAACTGCTGTATCGGGCCCCGCGTGGAGCTGAAAGGCGGGTTTTTCCGGAAAGCGGTTTTCCTGGACGATGCGGTGATGGGTCTTGGCGCCCATGTGCGAGAAGGAACTATTCTGGAAGAACATGCGAGCGGTGCGCACTCGGTTGCGCTGAAGCAGACCATCCTCTTTCCCTTTGTCACGCTCGGCAGCCTGATCAATTTCTGCGATTGCCTGATGTCCGGCGGAACCGGCCGGAAAAATCACAGCGAGGTGGGCAGCTCTTACATTCATTTCAATTTCACGCCCAATCAGGACAAGGCGACCGCCTCTTTGCTGGGGGATGTCCCCAGAGGCGTCATGCTGAATCAGACCCCTATTTTTCTGGGAGGTCAGGGAGGGCTTGTCGGCCCTTGCCGGCTGGAATACGGGACCGTGCTGGCCGCGGGCTCGATATGCCGAAAGGACGAGCTTAGGCCGGATCGCCTGATCCAGGAGGGCGGCGTCAGAAGCGTGAATATCACGTATACCCGCGGGGTGCATCTGACCCTGAAACGCATCGTGGTCAACAACGTCCATTATATTGCCAGTCTCATGGCTCTCCGGCAGTGGTATGCCCATGTCCGGTATATGTTTGTAGGCCAGGACTTTACCCGGGAACTGTTTGAGGGGCTTAGGGAAACACTCCAGGCGGCGATTCAGGAACGCATTGCCAGGCTCCTGGCCTATTGCCGGGATCTGCCGGTTCCCTGCGATCCCCGGACGGTCCAGGAGAACCGTCAGTGCGAGGTTTTCAGCAACTGCGAGCAACTTGAAAGGCTGTTTCTGATGCAAAAGACCTGGCAGGGGAATGACGGCTTGCGGGAAAATTTTCTGGAGGCCGTTCATCAGGGAATTCTCCAGAAGGGGAAGAATTATATTTCCGTGGTCCAGGGGATCCCTGAAAAACAGCGGGAATCCGGAACGTTCTGGCTCCAGGGAATCATCGACCCCATCGTTAAAGAGGCTCTGGAAATATTTCCGCTGCTGGCATGCGGCACCGCGGGGGAATAGGGAAAGCATCCATGAAAAGACTTTTCGGAACAGACGGCATTCGCGGGGTTGCCAACCGGCATCCCATGACACCGGAAATGGCGGTTGCGATCGGCAGGGCGGTTGCCGCTCATTTCAAGACCGATGCATCTGTAAGGGTCGTCATCGGAAAAGACACCCGGATCTCCTGCGACATGCTTGAGTGCGCACTGGCGGCGGGCCTCTGTGCCATGGGCGCTGATGCCTGCCTGTGCGGCGTGCTGCCCACTCCGGGTGTTGCCGCCATTTCGGCAAAACTGGGGGCGTGCGCCGGCATCGTCGTTTCCGCCTCTCACAACCCGTATGCGGACAACGGCATCAAGGTGTTCGACGGCGGCGGATTCAAGCTATCCGAAACCGTCGAACAGGTGCTTGAATCAAGGATCATAAAGGAAGCGCAGCACGGATCAAGTTCTAAGGCCGTCGGGCGCTGCGATGTCATTATGGACGCCCTGGATTTTTACGGGGAGTTTCTGGTGAGTACTGTCCCAAAGTTGTCGCTGGCCGGGCTCCGGATCGTTCTGGACTGCTCGAACGGCGCCGCATTTCAGGCGGCTCCGGATGTGTTTTCGCGGCTGGGCGCCGAGATTATCGTCCTTTCCGATAAGCCGGACGGCACCAACATCAATGCCGGCTGCGGCTCTCAGCATCCCGGTGCCCTTCTAAAAGCGGTTGTAGGGCACAAGGCCCATGCCGGATTTGCCTTTGACGGAGACGGAGACCGGGTGATCGCAGTTGATGAAACCGGAAGGGTCCTGACCGGCGATCAGGCGATGGCAATCTGCGCCGTCCATATGAAACAGGTCGGGAGGCTATCCGGAAACCGGGTGGTGGCAACCGTGATGAGCAATTTGGGGTTTAAAATCGCTTTGAAAAAGCAGGGGATTCAGCTATTCCTGGCGCAGGTCGGTGACAGGCACGTCATGGAAATGATGAAATCCGAAGGTGCGGTTCTGGGCGGGGAGGATTCCGGGCATACCCTGTTTCTGGACCGGCATACCACCGGAGACGGCATTCTCAGCGCGCTTCAACTTCTTGAAGCCATGCGAGCCGCATCAAAACCGCTTTCGGAGCTGGCCGGCATCATGAATGTATTCCCCCAGGTACTGATCAATATCCCGGTTTCTGAAAAACCCGATATCGAAACGGTTGCCGGAATCCGGGATGTGGTCGGACAGGTGGAAACCCGACTTGGGGATGAGGGAAGGGTGCTGATCCGTTATTCCGGGACCCAGCCGCTGTGCCGCGTCATGGTGGAGGGGCCGTCACAAAAAGAAACCCGGGCTTTTGCTGAACAGATCGCAGAAAAAGTCCGGGTTGTGATTGGAAAAACGTGATTTCAGGCCGGCTGAAGGCTGATCGGCTGCCTCCCGGCCTGAATCCCAGTGAATATTTACTTTCTATCCCCCAGTATCCTCAGCAGCATTAAAAACAGGTTGATAAAATCCAGATACAGGGTGAGCGCGCCCATAATCGTGCCTTTGCGGACAACACCGGCGTCCAGGCCGGCAGGCTGGGAAAGCGCCATCATTTTCAGCTTCTGGGTATCATACGCGGTCAGCCCCACAAAGACGATGACGCCGATATAGCTGATGATCAGATTCATTCCGGAGCTTTGAATGAACATGTTGACGACCGATGCAATGACGATTCCGATCAGCCCCATGGTCATAAAGCTTCCCATGGAAGTCAGATCCCGTTTGGTGCTCATGCCGTACAGGCTGCATGCGCCGAACGTGGCCGCGCAGATGAAGAAAACGGATGCCACCGAGGATTGGGTGTAGGCCAGAAAAACAAAAGACAATGTCAGGCCGTTCAATGCCGAATAGAGCAGGAACATGGCGGTTGCCGTGGAAGCCTGAATTTTCTGGATTCTTGCACTCAGGGAAAATACCAGCGCCAGTTCGCCGATGATCAGCCCGAAAAACAGAAGCTGATTTGTGAAAATCAGTTGAATCAGGGTCTGGCTGCCGGCAACATAAAGCGCCACCACGCCCGTCAGCGCAAGTCCGGCCGCCATCCAGTTGTATACGCTTCGGATAAACTGATTGACCTGAACCTGTGCCTGAACCTGTGTGGTCCCAAAGGGTAAAGTCTGCATGAAACACCTCCCAAGTAATGGTTATTTACTGTTAGGAATATAACACAATCCATGAATATTTCAAGTGCATTCATCAATCAT
>JBBIPX010000165.1:0-6513 GCA_037442625.1 Desulfobacteraceae bacterium | reverse complement strand
CGCAGGGATATTCAAATCGCCGGAAGCCCCGACCGGTGCGAACTCAGGTTGGTGATTGAGTGCGATTCCGGCCGGCTTTATGTTCTGGAAAGCTTGTTTGAATCAGATGCCGCCCATAAGCTTGTAATCATCGCCTGCCTGAATCTGCTTTCGAAAAATGGGATGACGGCGCTCGTTCCCTATCTGCGCAGTGATAACGGTGAATTTATCGTCAATAGCGGCAATCGTCTCTGGCAGCTTTCAGCCTTTGTCCGCGGCATTCCCCTGGTCCGGCCGGAATACGTCCGGGATGGCTGGCGGGGAGAAGCCATGGCGGAATTTTTGATCCGGCAAAACAGTTTATCCGGGGAAATTCCATATTTGAAAACGCTTTCCGTGTTTTCGATTGCGGATTACATTCAAAAACTCATCATGCAGATTCAGGCGCATGCGCCGCACGTGCTGAGCGGAATCTCGCCGGTGCGCCGTTTTATCGAGGATCGTTTCATAAAGGCGCACGACCGGCTTCCCGCATCGTTCTGTCATGGCGATTTTCACCCGCTGAATGTCATCTGGTCTTCTGACGGGATTCTTGCTGTGATCGACTGGGAATTTCTGGGGATAAAGCCGGAAATATACGATGCAGCCAACTTGATCGGTTGCATCGGCATTGAAGATCCCGGCGCCCTGTTCGGGAACTTGATTCGAAGGTTCATTTCCAAATTGCAGCAGTCCCGGAGGATCTCGTGTGCAAGCTGGGATTTGCTGATCGAGTTTGTCATCGCCATTCGGTTTGCATGGCTATCGGAATGGCTCCGGCACAAGGATTCGGAAATGATCGCGATGGAGACGGCCTATATGAACCTGCTTGTGGATAATGCCGATGTGCTGAAAAAAGCGCTGATACCAGAAAAGGATGACCGCAAAATTCCGGTCAAGCCTTTTTTTCGCTGACGGCCCGGTTTTTCCCTGCGCGCTTGGCTGCATACAGGGCCCTGTCCGCGCGTTCGATAAATGCTTCCGCGGTGTCTCCTTTTCGCAGTTCGCCGATTCCGATACTGACCGTGAAACCGATCCGCTCATTCGACCCGGAAGGCTCGATCAGGAACTGCTTTGCGGACAGAAGCTTGCAGAATGCCCGTGCCCGTTTCAATGCCTTTTTAAGCGTGATGCCCGGCAGCAGCACCGCGAATTCCTCGCCGCCGTATCGGGCGATGAAGTCATCACTTCGAAACATGGCCTTGCATTCCTGAACAAAGCATTTCAGCACCCGGTCGCCGACAATGTGCCCATGGGTGTCATTGATGCATTTGAAATTGTCCAGATCGCACATCATCAAAGAGACCGGGTTCCAGACGATTTGACTGCGCTGAATCATCCATTGCATCCTGCCGTCCAGAGTCATCCGGTTGAATGCGCCGGTCAAGGCATCCATGCGGGAGGCGTCCTTAACCTCTTCAAGGCTGGAGCGCAGGACCGTGATTTCTTCGGACAAAGAATCAATCCGCCGGGAGTCGCTGGATTGCTTTTCCTGAATGATCTGCTTCATTGCTGAGACTTCGGTTCTAAGAGACTCCTTGATTTTTCGAATATCGTCGAGCTGGGTGAGGGCCTCCATCCGGACGTTTTGATCATAAATCCGTGTATTGAAATTCCGCGTATCGCCGATAAGCCCGCTCAGGCCGTTTCGAAGCATTTCGATGATGTTTTTAAGCTCCGCTTCCTTTTGTCGAATGTTGTCTTTTTCGCGGGAGATAAAATCCAGGACAAAGATTTTCTGATCGGAAAAATCCCGCATCAGTGCGGCGGCCGGTCTGTCTTCCAGAAAATGCCCTGACAATTTATCCAGCCGGTTTTTGAATTCTTCCGTACCGATTTCCGGAACATCCATCGGAAATTCCTTGAGAAAAAACACAAGGGAACCGGTAATCTCCTGAATGGCATGCAGGTGATTCCGGCATTCATCCAGTTGCTGGATCAATATTTCCGGGGAAATCGCCACCGGTTTTTTTCGTTTGAACAGGCCCATGTTTAATCGCCTCCTTAAAACCGCATCCATCTTATCCGGAAGTTTCCGCAGATTTGAACGCATGGACGGGGCTATGAATCCGCGCTTTATAAATCGTTTTTCCGATTTTAACGTAAAATATTTTGAATCGGTTTTTACTCATACAACAGGGGGTGAAAGTCTTCAATGATTTTTACTTTTCAATCATCGGCAGCGGATCGGGCGCGGTAAATCGAATATAATTTTGACTTCGGTTTCGAAGTGGAAAACGGAACAACAAAACGTTCTTGACACGGTCCGGATCAGGTGTTACCAGATCTGTTATACAAAATTCACTCATTTTCTTATCGGTGATTTATACGTTTCGGCAAAAGGGGCGCGCATCATGAATACAGATAAAACCGCAACGGATGATTCCGAATTGATCGAAATGTTCAGTCAGTTGATCAAGGAATTATCCGACAAACAAAAACATGATTTGGTCAATTTCATTCGCGGTATGGCAAGAAGGAATGAAAAAAGAAACTCAGGCAGAAAATATCTCAAAGTCAGTGTGGATTATTCGGTCAAAGACAAATTTTACACCGACACGCTTGAAAACGTCAGCGCCAAAGGTGCTTTCATCAGAACAACAAAGCCCATTGAGATCGGGGATCCGACCACCATGGTTGCTTCCATTCCCGGCATGGATAAAAATGTAAAAATGAAAGGAAAGGTTGTCCGTCGAACAAAGGATGGCGTCGGCGTTGAATTCTTCGAGGAGCATAAGGAAATATTGGGCGAAATCTACTTTCATTTTTGGGAAAGTTAGCCGGAATTCTCCGGCAGCGCGGGGTTACTTTTTTGCCATAAAAATCTTGATTTCCCGGGCTGCCGCAGATGCTTTTATTCAGGCCAGCGGCGGCGGCGGGGGAGGTAACACGCCGCGCTCCAGGGCCTCGCGGGCGGCCTTGACCGGTATGCCTGACTCGCATGGCACCCCCACCTGGCACAACCCGCAACCATAGCCAACGAATTTATATGTCTTTTCCACATGCTCTCTGGAGCGGGCCAGGTGCTGCCGGCACTTTTCCTTGTCGTGGCCGGCTGCGGTGATAGCATTGGCCGGGCAGCGGTCAATGCATTTGCCGCAAGTTCCCTCGGCAAAAAAGAGGCAATAAGCCCGGTGGTCGGCATAGGGGCGCGGTGTCGGTTCAATGGAGATCCTGGCAACGGCTGATCCGGTCCGTATGGCCTTGCCCTTTGCGGTAATGAGTCCGTCGCAGAGACCAAAAGTGCCAAGGCCTGCGGCATGGGCTGCATGGCGCTCAGACCAGGAAGACGCATATGAAAACCGCTGCGACTTGACGATGGTCCAGTTGGGAACCAGCATCGGCGCAACCGCCGCATGGCCGGCATCTTTCAGGCGCTTGACCACGTGCTGACGCAGGGCTGCGTTGAATGCCTCTCCGTGAACCCTGATCCTGGCCCATGCCTCGGATGGATACGTCCTTGCCCGCCGGTTTGCCTTGCGGACCATCTCCCTTTGTGGCAAAACCCACGAAATAACGCTCAGTGCGTCGGCTCCCGCGGGATTGTCAGGACAGTGCTGGTTGTAAACTTCCCAGGGAGTCCAATGGAAAGCCCCGATATACTCCTTGTACTGCTGCCAGATCGGATCAACGCCGGCGGCAAATCCCACCAGCGCGGAGTCCCAGGCAGGCTCCTTTTCGATGTTCTGCATGGAGTTGAGGGGAGAATCGGCGATGAAATCCTGAATCAATTCCTTGATCCACTCTCCGGAAACAGGGGTGTTTTTTCCCATTTAATTTCTCCTAATGCGTATCAGCGTATCCATTAAACGTCTGGTTTCTTGCAAGCGTAGCTGTTTCTGGAACTGTAATGGGCTGATAGCGGTCATGGTCCGGAAATGGTGATGAAACGTAGATCTGCTCATTCGGGCCTGGGCGGCGATTTCGCCGATATGCAGGGGTCGTGTGAAGTTGCTTTTCAACCAATCGATCGCCCGCGCAATCTGATGACTCTGACTCACCGTCGACGCAATCTGGCGCAGACGCGAACCTTGATCGCCCACAAGTAAACAGTAAATGATTTCCCGCTGGATAACCGGCGCAAGTATCGGTATGTCCTGCTGTTCAGCAAGCAGATCGAAGTCTCAAAGTCTAAGACCAATACGCTGTAATTACCCATTTTATTGCCTTTTAATCCATAAAATATGGATTACATGCTGCGCATTGGTAATGTTCATCCCGCGCAAACACCGGTGCTTCTATGCAAAATTGCTCTGCGATCCACTTCAATGTGTCGTGTTTCAGTGCGGTGGTCCCCATGCGTTGGACAGCTTTTTAATGTGAATGAGCTCTGAGCCGGTTATGTTGTGTATTCACTCCATGTAGGCAATTCAACCGGGCCAACGGAAGGAGCCCGAAGGGCGACTGGAGTTGGCCCGGTTGGCACCTGACCAATAGGTCGCCTGTATTTTCCCGATCTTTGAAATAGCATTCGTCGGGGGTCGTCCTGTTCAACGACTGATGCGTTCGTTCCCGATTATAATACTCGAACCAGCTTCTCAAGCCTTTTTGTAATTCGATGCCGTTTTCAAATGAATGAAGGTGAAGATAGTGATACTTCACCGTCCACCAGAGACGCTCCACAAAGATATTGTCAATACACCTGCCACGGCCATCCATGCTGATTTTGATATCATGAGATTTCAAAACGCTTGTAAATGCTATGCTGGTGAACTGGCTGCCCTGATCGGTGTTGAATATCTCAGGACAACCGTAACGTGCGATCGCTTCCTCCAAGGCGGATACACAAAACTCTGAATCGAGTGTGTTGGATATGCGCCAGGACAACACTTTCCTGCTGTGCAAATCTATGATTGCCACAAGGTACATATACCCACGCATAATGGGAATATAGGTGATGTCAGTGGCCCAAACCATGTTGGGCCTGTTGATGTCTAACCCCTTTAATAAATAAGGATAAATTCGGTGCCCGGGATGAGGTTTACTGGTGTTCGGTTTCGGGTAGATCGCTTCAAGTCCCATCAGCCGCATGAGCCGCTGGACCCGCTTCCGGTTCACTTTATATCCTTGCCTGTTTAAATAATCCCGCATTGAGCGGGTGCCGTAAACCGGCGTTTTCATATATTGGTCATCGATCAGTTTCATCATCTCAAGATCCTCCGGACTTACCGGCCGGGGTTTGTAATAGATGGATGATCTGTTGATGCCCAAAAGACCGCATTGGCGCTTAAGGCTCAGTCCCAGATGCTTTTTATCAAGTGAGCTAATTTCAAAACTCACTAAAAACCGTCACACCGGCAAAAGCCGGTTCCCAGAAAAGTATGAAAGAACCGGATTCCGGTTTTCACCGGACTGACGATGATGGACTTTTGCAATTGGCTCAAGTATCTTTTTGCGCTGTTCAGGTTCTAAAGACCGAGTCCTTTTGACAAAAAATCCTTTTCTACCTTCAACTGCCCGATTTGACGGTAGAGTTCATCCACCGTGGCGTTATGTTGCTTTTTGGTTTTCTGCCCTTTATCAAACAACTCGGCGGCGCCCTCAACCAGTTCCCGCTTCCAGCATCCAATCATTGTTGGATGAATTTCAAACCTGGCGGCAAGCTCGGCGATGCTTGCCTCGTTTCGCAGGGCGGCCAGTGCTACTTTGGCCTTGAATTCCGGACTGTACTGTTTTCGTTTCTTAATCATATGAAGCTCCTTTCAGGTTGTGACTCAGAGCTTAGCACATTGTCCAGTTTTTGGGTACCACCGCAGCATCCTGGAATTGGAGCAATATAAAAAGGATGGGACAACGATGTGGATGGAGGTCAACCTGTCCTTTATGCGTGACAAAGCTAATATTCCGATAGGAATACTCGTTGTGTCCCGAGATATTACCGAACGCAGGCGATCGGAAGAGGCGTTGAAAGAAAGTGAAGAAAAATATCGAATTTTGTTTGAAAATGCGAACGATGCGATCTTCATTCACGACATGCAAGGACGGATGTTGGCAGTTAATTTGGTTGCTTGTGAACAACTATGTTATTCCCATGCTGAACTGATGCGCTTGACAGTCCAGCAAGTGAATCCACCAGAAGAAGCTCAAAATGTTCGAGATCGGATAGCTAAGCTGATGGAACAGGGGCACCTGACTTTTGAAACCAGTCATCTTACCAAAGATAATTCATTATTGCCAACCGAAGTGAGTTCTACGCGGATAACTTGGGATGGTCAACAGGCGATCATGAGCATTTGTCGAGACATCTCCGAACGTAAGCGTGCGGAGGAGGCGCTTCTTAACGAAAATAAAGTAATTGATGCTATACTGGAAAGCTCACCCGGCATTCTTTATCTTTACAATGACCAGGCCAAACTCGTCCGCTGGAACAAAAAACATGAATTGATGACTGGATACTCGTCCGAAGAATTGTATGGAATGGATGTACTGGATTGGTTTAAAGGCGATGAAAAAAGTCTTTCGGCTGTGAAAAAGGGTCTGGAAAACACCTTTGAC
>JBBIPX010000164.1:0-6574 GCA_037442625.1 Desulfobacteraceae bacterium | reverse complement strand
ACTTCGGCCATTTTTTCCCTGAAAAGCCCGCTTTTCCCGCCGGATGCGCACAGCACCGGAATCACGCCGATCTCGGAGAGAAAGGCGGCCAGCCCCACCACCAGATCTTCCTCGCCGTAAACCACGGCTTTTGCGCCGGAAACATATTTGTGGCCATCGATATATGCATCGATCAGGCGGCCCCGTTCTTCAGTGTATTTTTCCGGCATGGTTTTGCCGCTGATCTCCTCCAGCGCTTTGAAAAACCGGTCCGTTTCATGGACGCCGACAGGAAGACCCGGGCTGTAAAGGGGAATATCGAGTGTATCCCGAAGATGTTTCCCGGCGCTGCTTTGGCCGGCCAGAATCCTTCCGAATTCGATACTGGCCCTTGCATTTCCCATCTTACGGATATCGCCGACCGGGGTTCCACCGTCCGGAATCTTGTGGTATTCTTTCCAGGGCGCTCCGTCCAGTGTTCTGGAATAATCCGGAAGCATCAGAAATGGCAACCCCATCTCCCCTAAAATTTCCTTAAGCAGGCGAAGATCGGCCGGAGACAGCATTCCGGGGAAAAGATTGACCGCATCGCTTTTTTCATTTCGAACCGTTGCAAGGGTCGACACCACAGCCCTTAAGGCACCATGAAACCCGTCAATGTGCGTTCCCCTGTAGCTGGGCGTTGACACATGCACCAGGGCCGGAATCTCTTTATCCCCGCCGGCCGCCTGGTAGTTTCGGATGAACATCGGCACATCATCCCCGATGGTCTCCGACAGACAGGTTGTGGAAACACCGATCAGCTCCGGATGGTACTGCTTCTGAAGATTATCGAGTGCGGTCTTCAGATTCACGGCGCCGCCGAATATGGCGGTATGCTCTCCGAAATTGGAGCAGGCAATATCCACCGGCTCTTTATAGTGGCTGATCAGATATCGGCGCATATAGGTCGAGCATCCCTGGGAACCATGAATCAGGGGGACCGCGCCCTTGATTCCCTTGAACACCAGGGATGCGCCCAGCGACGTGCAGACGTTACAGGCGTTCTGGGTGCCGATATCGGTTTTTTCGACTTTTCGCTGAACAATGACCGGGCCGGTTGAGGCATCGTCAATTTCTCTGGCAAACCCCCATACCGGACTGGTGACGCTTTCATGCACTTCCCTTGCGAAATTGAGCATTCCCGCATATCCGGCCAGAGGAATCTTGCGTTCATGATTGTGATCGCAAAAGCCCACTCCCATCTTGTATGCGATCGGCCGCTCCTTGACCCCGCCGATCACCAGATCCGTGCCTTTTTCAATGATGTATTTGGAAAGCTCCAGCGGATTGGCGTCATCCACGATGATGGTCCCGTCATCGCAGATATCCTTCAGCTCGGCGTAATCCTCCGCGTTGCCGGTCTGGGATCCGGCAAGAACCACATCCATGCCCAGAAGCCGCAGTGCTTTTATAAGCGAAAACGCCTTGAATGCGCCGCCCACATAAATGGCTGCTTTTTTGCCGCTCAGTGCCTTTTTGTATTCCTGAAGCCCGGGATAAATCCGGCGGATCTCCGCCTTGACCATGTCCTGCGTGCGCAGAAGGATGTCCGGATCATCGCTGAAATGTTCGGCCACATCATACAGGGCCGTGGACATGTCCTCGACGCCGAAATAGGAAACCCGGATATAAGGAATTCCGTAAGTCTCTTCCATCATTTTGGCCAGGTATGTCATGGAACCGGAGCATTGAACCACGTTCAGGGACGCCCCGTGCGCCCGCTGAACATCCGCCACCCGACCGTCTCCGGTCATCACCGACACCACCTGAACCCCCATCCGTTCATAATAGTCCTTGATGATCCAGGCTTCTCCGCCGATATTGAACTCTCCCAGGATGTTGATGCTGGTCTTTCGGATGTCATCGGTTTTGCCCTGCCCGATCAGCGTGAACAGCGCCTCGCAGGCAGCCTTGTAGCCGTCTTTTTTGGTTCCCTTGAATCCTTCCGAATTGACGGGAAGAACGGGGATCCCTTTTTCCCCGGCCACTTTCCGGCAAACCGCAGTCACATCATCGCCGATAATCCCCACAATGCAGGTTGAGTAAACAAACGCCGCTTTGGGGGCATACCGGTCAATGAGTTCGGTCAACGTGGCATACAGCTTTTTCTCGCCGCCGAAAATCACGTCTTTTTCCTGCAGCGCCGTGGAAAAACTGAGGCGATGCAGCTCCGGCCCCGAGGACAGCGATCCGCGGATATCCCAGGTGTAGGCAGCGCAGCCGACCGGTCCATGAACCAGATGCACGGCATCCGCAATGGGATACAGCACCACGCGGGATCCGCAGAACACACAGGCCCTCTGGCTGATGGAGCCCGCCAGGCTGTGTTTGTCGCAGGCCATCTGATAAGGGGTGTCACCTTTTTCCCAAATGTGATTTTCCCGCTCTTTAAGTATGGGTATGCTTGTCATGGTGTCCCCCGCTTTTTTCTCTTATTGGGGTGATGTCGGGGCGAATCATTCTTCGCCCTACATCACCAGTTCCATGTTGATGTCGGTTGCGTCGCGATCTTTCCGATCCAGAAGCGCATCCAGTATTTTTTCCAGAAAGCGGATGCCGCCTTTATAGCCCATCGTCGAAAAATAACTGTGTCCGATCCGGTCAAAAATCGGAAATCCGTAGCGAATCAGCGGAATATCCTCGTCCTTGGCGATGTATTTCATGTATGTGTTTCCGATCAGCAGATCCACGGGCTCCTGCTTGATCCACTGATGCAGCAGGAACATGTCCCCGGGGATTTTGATTTTAACTTCACAGGGTGCATCTTTAACCACTTCCCGAAGCGAATTTTCGAATTTTTTTCCTGCCGGCGTTCCGCTCACCATATAAACCGGGATCATGTCGATGGAGACCAGAAATTTCGCAATGGCCAGGAGCTGATCCGGATCTCCTGCCAGGGCCACCTTTTTACCGTAAAAATACTGATGCATGTCCGAGATCACATCCACGAGCTGCCCCCGCTCCAGCGTCAGCGCATCCGGCACATTTACGCCCGCAATGCGCCGGAGATTATCGACAAACGTGTCCGTGCCCTCAAGACCCATCGGCAAATCGAGCAACTGGCAGGGAACCTTGCATTTGGCATCCAACGCCCTTGCCGCGGGACCCGAAGCCAGCTTTCCAAGGGCCAGGGTCCCCATGGAGGACCCCGTCAGTTTCAGCTCCGGAATCGTTACCCCGCCTTCCGGAAACATGCGGAATTTTCCGATCAAAGGGCCGTTCAACACCTTTGACGTGTCCGGAAACATGATCGTGTGAACACCCATGAGTGATGCAATGCGCCGGATCTCTTCCATGTCCGACGGCTCGGAATATCCGGGAATCAGATTGATGGTTTTGTTCTTGTGACCATTGGACTCGGCAAAATAATCCACCATGGCCCGGGTCATGGTGGCGAATCCGGTAACATGCGATCCCACATAACTGGGTGTGTTGGCATGAATGACATATTTGCCGCCGGGAATTTTTCCTTCGGCCCTGGCTTTGTTGACGATCTGCGGAATGTCATCTCCGATGGTTTCCGACAGGCAGGTGGTATGCACGGCAATGACATCCGGGCCGTACACGGAAAAAATATTGTCGATGGCCTGAAGCAGGTTGGCCTGTCCCCCGAAAACCGATGCCCCCTCGGTGAATGCGCTGGTTGCGGCCATGACCGGCTCCTTGTAATGACGGGTCAGGGCGCTTCGATGATACGCATAACAGCCCTGAGAGCCGTGGCTGTGCGGAAGACACCCGTGAATGCCCAGAGCTGCATACATTGCGCCGATGGGCTGACAGGTTTTGGCCGGATTTATCGTTAACGCGCTGCGTTCCGTAATTTCTATTGGCGTATGTCTGAGCAGCATGATTCTCTATCTCCAATTCTTTTTAAATAAAGTCCTTCATTCCCACGCGTATGTTGCCATAAGCTGCGGATCTTTCTGCCAGGGCGCTTTCATGTAACTCCAGATCTTGCTGTTTACCATTCGATCGATATCATTGTAGAAATTGACGGCGCCGACAAATCCGGCATAGGGTCCGCCGTAATCGTAGCTGTGGAGCTGTTTCATGGGAATTCCATGCTTCTGGATCGCATATTTTTCCTTGATCCCCGCACAGAACAAATCGGGTTTGTAAATTTCGATGAGCTGGTCCGTCTCATACTGGCTGGGATCATCGATAATCAGGGTGTTGCTCGGCATATCCGGCATCATGCCGTCATATTCTCCGAAAAACACGCCCTGTTTTTTCAGCCTTTCAACTTCTTCCGGCCCTTTGCGCGGCTTGAATTTATCCGGGTCCGGATGGACTTCCAGTTCCTGAATATTTCGACTGTCCGCATCCACCCGGATATCGGGCAGTACCTTGCGGCCTTCATAATCGTCCCGGTGGCCGAATTCATATCCAGCGGAAAGGGTGACCATCCCCAGTTCATTAAAAAGATCCTGATAATGGTGCGCCCGGGACCCGCCCACAAACAGCATGACCCGCTTGCCCTTGGTTCGGGGATAAACGGCGTTTCTGGCTTTTTCCACAGCGGGCATTTCCTCTGCGATCACCGTCTCAACCCTTTCGGTGAGTTCGGGGTCATCAAAATACGCGGCAATTTTCCGAAGAGACTTGGCCGTGGATTCAGCGCTGATAAAATTAACCTTGATCCAGGGAATGCCGTATTTTTTCTCCATCATCTCGGCGACATAATTAATGGAGCGATGGCACATGATCAGGTTGACATCCGCCGTATGCGAATTGGCAAAGCCGTCCACGGTGGAGTTGCCGCTGAATGTCGACACCTGGGTGATGCCGCATTTTTCAAAAATCCGCTCGATTTCAAATGCGTCTCCGCCGATATTGTATTCACCCAGCAGATTGATCTTGAACCGCCCTTCCCGGACCGTGTCGTCGGTTCCCACCACATGTGTAAAAACCCCGTTGTTTGCGATATGATGCCCCGCGGACTGGCTGACGCCTTTATAGCCTTCGCAACTGAAGCCGAATATATTAATGTTCAGCTTTTCCTTCATTTCCTTGCAGACCGAATGCACATCATCGCCGATCAGTCCCACCGGACAGGTGGCGAAGACGCCGATGGCCTTGGGTTTGAACAGGTCATAGGCTTCCTGAATGGCCTGCTTGAGTTTTTTTTCGCCGCCGAAGATGATCTGCTCATCCTGCATGTCCGTGGAAAAACAATACGGCATGAAGTTGTGCCCGTCCTTGGATGCATCCGGATCGGTCTGATTCCTGCGGGTCAGCCAACTGTAAAATCCGCACCCGATCGGTCCGTGCGTGATATTGACGATGTCGCGGGTGGGTCCGAGCACCACGCCCTTGCAGCCCGCGTAACAGCAGCCCCGCTGACCGATCAAACCGGGAGTGGTTCGCACATTCGACTGGATTTCCGGAACATCGCCGGTTTCACCGACCTTATTGATGATGATCTGTTTGGCACGCTTTCTGGCCACTTTGGTCGGATACTTTGCGATGAGTTCCAGTTTTACTTTTTCAGGGTCTAGTATCGCATCTTCCATGATATCTTCTACGTTGGTTTCCATTGTTCTTTCTCCTCCGGCGTCCTTCACGCGTCATCCAGAACGTCATCGCCGAACTCGCCGGTTCGAACGCGAACGGCATCCAGGCAAGGCATAACATAGATTTTACCATCTCCGGATTTTCCGGTCTGGTTGACCCGGATAATGGTTTTAACGGTTTTCTCCACCAGTTTGTCCGGAACAATAACCAGAAGTATCCGTTTGGGAATCAGGCGGCTGCTTTGGCCGAGCTGTGAAATGGCCTCTTCATAGCCCAATTCCGCGCCTTTCAGAAGCTGCATGTCCACAAGCCCCTTTCCCCTGCCCAGCGCATCTCTGGCAGTGACGGAAGAAATGCCCGCCTCCGACAGGGCACGCTTGGTTTCGTTCATCTTGGTCATGCGAATAATGGCGGTGATTTCCTTCATATCTTCACCTCCGTCATTTCCCCGGCGGATGTCTCCTTGATTCCCGAGCTGATGGTGTAAGCTTCCTCCACCGGAATCACAAAAATCTTCCCGTCTCCGAATGCGCCTTTATCTCCGGTTCTTGCCGCACCGATAATCGTCTTGATCACAAAATCCTTGTCCTGATTTTTGATGACCGCCAGGATCATTTCCTTGGGGATTTCATCGTAGGTGATCTCTCCGATCTTGATGCCGCGCTGTTTGCCGCGACCCACCACGGACATTTTTGTAATACCGGGAAACCCGGCTTCCATCAGCGCAGCCAGAACATTGTCCGCTTTTTCGGGCCTTACGATTGATCGTATCATCAACATGTGAATTGCTCCTTTTTTTTATAACAGTCCTTAAAAACAGGCCGAAGGCCCAAGTATTCAGTCTCTCGCTTCAGCCATCAGTCTTCCGGCTTCCGTGGTTATGCCGCCAGCCCGTGCTCGATCAGCATTTTTTCCAATTCGTCGATTTCAAGCGGTTTGGGAACGATGAACATCTGGTTGTTTTCAATTTTTTTGGCCAGAGTACGGTATTCTTCCGCCTGGGAATGTCCGGGCTCATATTCGATCACGGTTTTCCGGT
>JBBIPX010000163.1:0-6633 GCA_037442625.1 Desulfobacteraceae bacterium | reverse complement strand
AAAAAATATTTATACGATATGGTATTTCAGAATCATTCGTCAAATTTTTATTGAGGAATTCAGCGGAGCCTGCTTTGCGAAAAGCCGTACTGGATGCGTTTTCTGACATCATCAATGCTATTGAACATTGGGCTTAATCCTGGCTTTTGCAGTCAGAATCCGCTGGACCGATTGATCGCAGAGCGCATCAAGCGATGCATCATCCCGGATGCGTTTCTGGATCTGCTCGTAAGCTGCCTCGATGGCTGGGCTTTGGTGGCATATCAGGATCTGGTCGATTTCGGATAAAAGGATTTGATCCACGGCCGCATCCAGTGCGAAGTGACGGGTGATGGCCCCCATGTCCAGATCATCGGTCATCACTATGCCCGAATAGCCCATTTTGCGGCGAAGCAGGTCCCTTGCGATGAGGACGGAAAGGCTGGCGGGCCAGAGCCTGTCCAGTTTTACGTAAAGGATGTGAGACAGCATGATGCCGCTGACCCTGCTTTGAACGGCTGCCTGAAAGGGGATGAGATCACGGGAACTGAGCGCGTCCAAGTCTTCTTTTACGACCGGCAGATCCAGATGTGAATCCAGAACGGTTCGGCCGATACCGGGGAAATGCTTGGCCACGGAAAGAATCCTGTTTTCTTCAAGCGTTTTGATGATGGCCGCACCAAGGGCTGCCGCCTGATACGGGTCGCTTCCAAATGACCTGCCCGCCATGATGCCCGGGATATCTGGCCGCGTGACATCCAGTACCGGTGCATAATTCATGTTGACGCCGATGGCGCGGAGTTCCGACGCCGTCACGCGGGCGAAATTGATGGCGTCCTCCCGCGTTTTTATGGCCGGATTTCCGGGAAATTCCGAAAAGAAAGGGGCCTTCAGCCGAGCCACCTGTCCGCCTTCCTGGTCCATGGCAATAACAAGCGGCGGCTGGCCCGAACTTCCGGCATACTCCTGAACATCTGCGCACAATCGGCGGGTTTCATCCGGGCTTCCCAGGTTTCTTGAAAATAGAATGATGCCGCCGACCTTAAGGGTTTGTATCAAAAATTTCAGGTCGGCGTTCAAAGTCTTTCCTTCAAAACCCGCCATCAGCCGCTGTCCTGCCTTCTGCGCCGGAGACAAAATCATTGTAATCCTCTTTTCTTCAAATTCTGGGAACAAAAAATCGGCATCACCTATAGCCTCCCTCCAGCAGTTGGGGGGCGGCAGTTTCCTGCAATGATGTTGTCCGGATTCCGCGATTATTTAATTGCCCGGCTTCGGTCCGCCGGCCGGAGGAACCTGGCCCATTCCCGGACCCATGCCTGGAGCCATCCCAGGTCCGGCCCCATGACCCATTCCGGGGCCCATGCCAGGAGCCATCCGAGGTCCGGCTCCCTGACCCATTCCGGGCCCCATTCCGGGAATCATGCCCGGGCCTTCGGTGAAATCGGGGTCGATTTTTTTCATGTTAAGAATGTGGGTCAGGCGCTTTTGGTCAAACTGCGCCTGCAGGCCTGAGATTTCCTTTTGAAGGGTTGTGGCTGCCGCGGCATCCGGAGTCTTTTTGGCCAGCTCTGTATGAAGCGCCTGCCGTTTTTCATTGAGCTGCTGGCGGATATTTTTTGTGGCGGTTTGAAATGCATTGCGCTCTGATTCCATTTGTTTGATCTGATCATCGGTCAATTTGACGCCGGGCCTGCCCATTCCGGGATTGCCGATTTCGTTTCCGGCGATTGCCTTTCCAGCAGATCCCGCCAAAACGACGACAGCCCCAACCACAACCATTGCGGTAAAGAAATGTTTTTTCATGACAACCTCCCTTGAATTTGATAAATAATGTTAAAAGACACAGCCTCTGATGCGGCAATCACTCAGCCGAATAAACTTGCGTAGTATAGCTTGTTCAAATAAAAAAACATAGGTATTTTGATTCAAAGTCATCGGCTGCTGGAAATGTAGGAACTGTCATTACTGGGGGGAATTATGGTTAGTGCTGTTTATTTTGCCGATCTTCGATCCACGCACAAGGAAAACCTGGTAAACAAGGTCGGACGGCTGGTTCAAACCGCGGGACTTGCAACAGTCCTGAAACCCAGGGATCTGGTTGCGGTGAAGCTGCATTTTGGAGAAGCCGGGAATGCGGCATTCATCCGGTCCGTTTTTGTCCGGAAAATCGTCCAAATGATCAAGGCCGAACACGCATTTCCCTTTCTGACCGATGCCAACACCCTGTATGCCGGAACGCGGAGCGATGCGCCTTCCCATCTGCTGACCGCCCTTCAAAACGGTTTTTCCTACGCATCGGTGGAAGCACCGATCATTATTGGAGACGGACTTCGGGGGAAAAGCGAAGTCGCGGTGATTATCGATCAGAAAAATTTTCAGCGTGTCTATATCGGGGCTGAAATTGCGCAGGCGGACGCCATTATCTCCATGGCGCATTTTAAAGGACATGATCTGTCGGGTTTTGGCGGCACCATCAAAAATCTGGGCATGGGGTGCGCCTCCAGAAAAGGCAAACTGGCCCAGCATTCCAATCTGTCGCCGGTCATCAAACGGAAAAAGTGCATCGGGTGCGGGGACTGCGTTGTCCACTGCTCTCAGAAGGCGCTTTCCGTGGTGGAGAAAAAGGCGGTCATGGATACCGGCAAATGCATCGGGTGCGGCGAATGCATCCTGATCTGCGCGCAGGAGGCGATCCAGATTCAGTGGAACCAGGCGGTCCCGGTGTTTATGGAAAACATGGTGGAATACACGCTGGGGGTTTTAAAAGGAAAGGTCGGGAAAACTCTTTTCGTCAATTTCATCACCGATGTTTCCCCGGCCTGCGACTGCAACGCCCACAACGATGCGCCCATCGTACGGAATATCGGCATGGTCGCATCCCTGGACCCGGTTGCCATCGATCAGGCATCCGCTGATCTGGTCAACCGGGAGGTCGCGGTGCCCGGATCCTGTCTGACCCGCAACACCGGCGCCGGTGAAGACAAGTTCCGGGGCCTTTATCCGGAAATTGACTGGCCATACCAGCTCGAGTACGCGGAAAAGATCGGGCTGGGTTTCCGCGAGTACACACTGGAAAAAATTTAATGGGCTTCGGCCCAGTTCTTTCCCGAGGCGATATTGACCTTTAGCGGCACTTTCAGTTGCCACACGCCTTCCATGATCTCCCGGATCCGGGTTGTCGCAGCTTCCATCTCATTTTCCGGGACTTCAAAGATCAGCTCGTCGTGAACCGTCATCAGCATGGCCGCCTGGAAGCTTTTTTCGGTAAAGTCCCTGTCCACCTGAATCATGGCCAGTTTGATCAAATCCGCGGCAGTGCCCTGAAGCGGCGTGTTGACGGCAATCCGTTCGGCAAAACTGCGGACATTACCGTTCTGGCTGTTGATTTCCGGAAGCAGGCGGATTCTACCCAGAAGCGTGCTCGTTTTACGGGTCTGCCTGGCCATCGCGACGGTTTGTTCGGTATAATCCTTAACGCCTTTATATCTTTTAAAATACTGATCAATATAGGCTTTGGCCATTTTCTGGCTGATACCGAGCTCCCGGGACAGGCTGAACGCCCCCATGCCGTAGAGAATGCCGAAATTGATGATCTTGGCCTGACGGCGAAGTTCGGGCGTCATCATGCCGGGCAGTCCCCCGAAGACTTCAGAGGCGGTGCGGGAATGAATATCCTCATCCTTGATAAACGCGTCGATCAGCAGGGGGTCTTCCGAGCAGTGCGCCAGAATCCGAAGCTCGATCTGGGAATAATCCGCGGACACCATAAACCAGCCGTCCCGCGGGATAAAAGCGCTTCGGATTTGCCGGCCTTCCTCGGTGCGAATGGGGATGTTCTGAAGATTCGGATCCGAGCTGCTGAGTCTGCCGGTGGCGGCGACAGTCTGGTTGTACGAGGTGTGAATCCGGCCCGTTTCCGGGTGAACCAGATCCAGCAGCGCGTCCGTATAGGTGGATTTCAGTTTGGAAAGGGTGCGATGCCTTAAAACAAGATCCGGCAGCTCATGGCGGACGGCAAGATCGGTTAGCACCTCGACATCCGTGGAATAGCCGGTTTTCTTCCGGGTTTTTTTTTGCGTCGGCAGCTTGAGCTTTTCGAACAGGATCTCTCCGAGCTGCTGGTGGGATTGAATGTTAAAGGTTTCCCCGGCCGCAGCATAAATCCGGGCTTCGATGTCCGAGAGCTGTCCTTCAAAGGATTTTGACAGAAGCCTCAGCCGGTCGCAGTCCACGCAGACCCCGCGCATCTCCATCCGCATCAGCACTCCGATCAGGGGGATTTCCACGCTTTCCAGAAGATCCACCAGGCCAAGGGACTCCAGTTTGGGAAGCAGCACCTCTCTGGCCATCAGGGCAATATCCGCATCCTCGCAGGCATAAGGCGTAGCAGATTCAACGGGGACCGTCTGAAATCCGGCATGGGCGCCTTTACCGGTGACTTCCTGAAAAGTAATGGTCTTGTGGTTGAGATGATCCAGGGCGATCTGATCCAGGCCGTGGGCCCTGAGCGACGGGTTGATGAGATAAGAGGCCACCATGTCGTCAAAGACAATTCCCTGCAGGCGGATGCCGCAGCGGGCCAGAACGATGGCGTCATACTTGATGTTCTGGCCAAGTTTGGGAATCTCCGGATTTTCCAGTACGGGCTTGACCGAACTCAGCACAAGGTCCATATCCAGTTGTTTCGGCACCCCCGGATAAACATGGCCGACCGGTATGTAAAAGGCCTGGCCTGCTGTTACGGAAAAAGACAGCCCGACCAGCCCGGCCTTCATGGGGTCTTCGGATGTTGTCTCGGTGTCCAGGGACAGTATCCGCGCGCCGGAGAGGGTTAAAACGAGCTGATTCAGTTCATCCCGCGTCGTCACGGCGGAGTAGAGCTTCTGACTCAGATCGGCGGGAACCGGAAATTCCTGCTGAAGCTGCCGGAATTCCAGGGTCTTGAACAGCTTTGCCAGCGCTGCCGCATCCGGCGGGGATGCCTTGAAATCTTCCGGGCGAACCGACAGGGGCACATCGGTTTGAATGGTCACCAGGGATCTGCTCAGAAACGCCTGGTCCCTGTGGTATTCCAGTTTCTGCCGGACGGTTTTGGAAGCGACCTTGTCAATTCTCTCGTAGACATTGGCCATGCTGCCGAATGTCTGGATCAGGGAAAGTGCGGTTTTGGGGCCGATGCCCGGCACACCCGGAACATTGTCGCTGGTGTCCCCCGAAAGCCCCATCACATCGATGATCTGGCCGGGTTCCAATTCAAAGGTCTTGCGGACCTGCGCAAGGTCGGTGATCTTGTCCTTCATGGGATCCCATATCGAAGCGGTCTCTGTCACAAGCTGGATAAAATCCTTGTCCCCCGTGACCATGACCACCGAAAATCCGGCCTTCTCGGCCCGGGCGGCCAGCGTTCCGATCAGGTCGTCGGCTTCATATCCCGGCAGTTCGATGACCGGAAGCCGGAAGCCTTCGGCGACTTCCCGGATATAGGAAAGCTGAACCCGCATGTCTTCCGGCATAGGCGGGCGGGTGGCTTTATAATCCGGGTAGATTTCATGCCGGAAGGTTTTTCCCTTGCTGTCAAAACACAGGGCGATGTATTGCGGGCGGAAGTCCTGAAGGAGTTTGATCAGCATCCGGGTGAACCCGAATACGGCGTTTGTGGGAAGGCCCGCGGAAGTGGACAGCCCCCGAATGGCATGATAGGCCCGGTGAATGGTGGCGGTGGCGTCAATCAGGTACAGGACGGGCTGAGAAATGACGGAGTTTACGGGCATGATGGGTTTCCAATCATTGAAGTCTGACGGCTGTAAAAGAGGCGCCTTCAGCGATCCGGCGCCTCATTGTCAACTGGTTATAGTCCGATTTTTTCTGCGATGCCGGACATGGCCTTTAAACTGATGGCCACAAAATCCGGAAGGGGAATGCCGATGGTTTCACATTCCAGGATTGTTTCCCGGCTGACGGACCGTGCAAAATGCGGGGTTTTCATGCGCTTGGCGACGGACTGCGGCTTGACGCCGGCTATTTTTTTATCCGGATACACCAGGGCCGTGGCTGCAATCATGCCGGTCATGGTTTCAGCACAGGCCAGGGCGTGGTGAAAAACCGTGGTGCGTTCCAGGCCGAGTCCTTCGGCATTATGTTTCAGGACAGCATCGGCGATGATCGGCGAGACGCCGTGCTTCAGAAGGAGCTTGGCGCCTTCCTTGCCGTGCCGGCAAGGGTCCCCGCCGGTTATTTCGTAATCGATATCATGCAGCAGTCCTGCTATCGCCCACATTTCCGGGTTTTCGTCAAATCTTGAAGCCAGATCCCGCATGATGGCCTCGGCGGCCAGGCAGTGGAATACCAGTTTTTCATTTTTCAGATGCGTTGTCAGCAGCATAAGCGCATCTTCCCGGCCAATCCCCAGCTCTGTTTGGGTTGACATCAGCATACTCCTATATTAATTAGCATTGAAAAATGAAAATCGCATCCGGAAAAAGACACAAAACCGACGGCATTATCCGCAACCGGAGCGATTTTTTTTGCTTTGAGGCTGCTTCATGTCTTGCGGAAAAATTCAAGTTGTCCCGATGAATCAAAAATCCGTTCCGTCCTCATACAAAGAAAAACGCCGGTTGGCAAAAGAAATCCCGTGCGCCTGCTGCGGCA
>JBBIPX010000162.1:0-6798 GCA_037442625.1 Desulfobacteraceae bacterium | reverse complement strand
AACACGATTGACCTGACAGCCAAAATCCGGAAGGTTCTTTTCAAGGTGATCAAAATGAGATTTCGACACGGGATGATTTCTGGGATGCCGTGTGCAAGTCGCATCGTAATAGAGGGGTGTAAGGAGACCATCGGTTATGGACTTTTTTAAACGTAACACGACTTCAGGGACTTCGCCCGAATCCTTAAAACAGCTTCTGGATGACTGCCGGCTGCAGTGTGTGGCCCTGCGGCATGTTGCCGGTTCAATGATATTTTTCCTTAAAGAATTTCAACTGGAGATCACTGAAAAGGATACCGAGGACCTAAATATCCGGTTGGACCGGATCGCAGCGGATATACTGGCTGAGGGAGACGGGTCCATAGCGGAAAGCGCCATATCGGAGCATAAACAGTTTATTCTCGATAGTATCGCCAGACAAAAAGACCTTATCCGGCAGAAGGAATCCGAGTTCAAGAATATCATCGAGCTGCTTAGAAACGGCATGGCGAGCCTGATCGGGGATACGCAGAACTTCAATAACCGAATATACGATCAAAATGTCAGAATGGAGGCCATTAACCAGCTTGACGATATCCGAAAAATCAAGGAATCCCTGAAAACCGAGCTTTCAGAAATGAAGCAAGTCATACGGGAGAAGCAGGCCAGCGACTCTAAACGGATCGATTCCCTGTCAAAAGAGGTTACCGTGCTGCGGTCCAGTCTTGAGCAGGTAAAGGATGCCGCCTTAACAGATGCCATGACCGGTGCTTATAACCGCAAGACATTTGACACGCGAATGAAATGGGTTGTGAAAAGAAGCGGAATCGTCTGGAGCCCCACATCCCTGATGATGTGTGATCTGGATAATTTTAAACAGATCAATGATACTTACGGGCATATCGTCGGAGACCATGTTCTGAAATGCTTTGTGCAGGAATGTAAGGCCATGTTCCGAAGCGATGATTTTATCGCCCGCTACGGGGGCGAGGAATTCGCAATTCTCCTTCCGGGAATAAGCATCAGGAAATCGCTGAGTCGGGCCCAGTCATTCTGCAGATTGTTGTCCCTCAAACAGTTCATGGCGGATGCGCATCGACCGGATGAACGGATCTGCTTTACCGTCAGCATCGGGGTCAGCGAGCTTCGAAGGGACGACACCCCTGAAGCATTTATCGACCGTGCGGACAAGGCCCTGTACAAAGCCAAACGAACCGGCAAAAACCGCGCCGTCAGTGAAAAAGAAATTTGATTCGTTCCGGGCTGACCCATCCGGGTTCCCTGAAATTGGAAGCCGGTGCGGCCTGTAGCGATTCGCAGGCTCATCAGGGCCGGGTAAAATTTAATTACCACTCTGCCGGAGGGCGGGTGAAAATGCACATGAATTTTTAAACAGGGGGTAAAATGACGCAGTGGTATCTCAGTTATGACGGCAATCAGATGGGGCCGATGGAAACCGAACAAGCGATTTTGCAGGTTCAGCGCAATTCAAGCGGTTATGCATGGCGGGAGGGATTCGCCTCCTGGATTCCAATGCCGCAAGTTCCGGAGCTCCAGGTTTTTACCGCACCAGCGATAAACAACCCGCCGCCATTTGGCGCTAAAAACCAGGCGGATGAAATCGACTATAAAATACTGGGTTCGGAAATGCAGTTTGTCGAAATTGAGCTGGACCCCGGTGAAAGCGCCGTGGCCGAGGCTGGCGCCATGATGTACAAGGACAGTTCGGTACAGATGGAAACCATTTTTGGAGACGGCTCCGGCTCAGGCGGGACGGGTTTCATGGATAAGCTTATGGGCGCCGGCAAACGCCTTCTGACGGGTGAAAGCCTGTTTATGACGGTTTTTACGCATACCGGAAACGGTAAAGCGCACGTGGCTTTTGGCGCGCCATATCCCGGAAACATCATACCAATAAAACTTTCAACCGTCGGCGGCTGCCTGATCTGCCAGAAGGACAGCTATCTGTGCGCCGCAAGAGGCGTCAGCATCAGCATCCATTTCCAGCGCAAAATCTTGACCGGCCTTTTCGGCGGCGAAGGGTTCATCATGCAAAAGCTCGATGGAACCGGCATGTCTTTTCTGCATGCCGGCGGCACGATTATGGAACGCCAGCTTTCCGCCGGGGAAATTTTGCATGTGGATACCGGCTGCATCGTGGCGTTTGAACCCAGCGTGCAGTTTGATGTTCAGCAGGCGGGGAACATCAAAACGGCGCTTTTCGGCGGCGAGGGGCTTTTTTTTGCGGTGCTTCAGGGGCCGGGGAAAGTATGGCTTCAGTCGCTTCCCTTTTCCCGGCTGGCCGGACGGATGCTCCGGGCCGCGCCCCAGCGTGGCGGACATTCGGAGGAAGGCTCCGTACTGGGAAGCCTGGGAAACCTGATCGGAGGCGATCGCTGAACAGGAAAGCGTCAAGGCTGAAAGCTGAAAATCCATGACCGAAAATACCGTTCAACATGAGGATATCGACCCGGCCCTAAACAGCCTGCGGCGGGATATAGATGCCATAGATGCGCAGATCGTCGGTTTGCTCGCCAACCGGCAGGATGTCGTTCGTCATGTGGCGGCGCTTAAAAAAGCCCGCAACCTTCCCGTCTATCATCCGGCCCGTGAAGAAGATTTGATTTCCAGTTGCCGGCAGGAGGCTGAAAATAACGGACTGGATCCGGATCTTGTCGAGGAAATCTATCGAACCATCATCCGCGGTTCCCGCGTTGCACAAACCCGCAGTCTGGCCCTGAAGTCCGTACTCCCCGGCGGGACGGTCCTTCTGGTGGGTGGCAAGGGGGGAATGGGGCGGTATTTTGAGACTTGTTTTTGCCGGGCCGGGTACCGGGTGCGCATTCTGGACAAGGAAAACTGGCCGGATGCGCGGTCCTTGTGCGATGGCATTGACCTGGCAATAATCGCCGTTCCCATCGATGTTTCGTGCCGGGTCATACGGGCTATCGGCGCCTTTCTGCCGGCCAAAGCCGTACTTTGTGATATCACCAGCATCAAGGAGCAGCCTCTTGCGGCCATGCTGAAAGCCCATTCAGGCCCAGTGGTCGGCCTTCATCCATTGTTCGGACCCACGACGTCCAGCCTGGATAAACAGATCATCGTGGCGACACCCGGAAGGGATGACGCCGCCTGCCGGTGGGTCCTGGATCAGTTTGTCACATGGGGCGCTGTCGTTGTCCGCGCGGATGCCGCGGAGCATGATGATATCATGGGAATTGTGCAATCGCTGCGCCATTTTGCAACATTCGCCTTTGGTCAGTTCCTTAAAAGAAGGCAGGTTTCGATTTCCAGAACCCTGGAATTTTCCAGCCCCATTTACCGTCTGGAACTCGGCATGGTGGGTCGGCTGTTCGCACAGGACGCTTCCCTTTATTCGGAGATCATCTTTGCATCCGGGCAGCGGCGGGAGCTGTTAAAGGATTATCTGATATCCGTCAGCCAGAACCTTGAAATGCTGGAAAAAGGCGATAAGGATTTGTTCCAGAGAGAATTCCGGAAGATTGCCGAATGGTTCGGCCCGTTCAGCGGACAAGCCATGCGGGAGAGCACGTTTCTGATTGATAAACTTATCGAACGGTTCTGATTATGGGAAACAGAATGAAATGCGGCTGCCGGGTGAGCGGCGTCAACCGGCTGGAGGCTGTCACCGCCGGGTTTGATCCGATCGGGAAAGAATCTCGCAAACCAGATTGACCAGTCCCCAGATGGCGTCCGCCGAAAGATGCAGGTCAATGGACCGGTCAAACAGAACGGAAACCCGGGGCGCAAATTCATCATCGCCTTTCCACAGCAGAAAATAGAGGGGGATTTTGGGAAACGGACGGAGTTTATAGGAGATATCGGCCATATTCAGCCGGATTCCGCCGAGTTTCTCAGCAGCCAGCCGAAATCCTTCAAAATCATGCCCGAAACGCTCCAGTACCAGATGGGTTTTGAGCTCATGCGGGCCCTGGAAAAACTGGGCATCTTTCAGATCCTGGACAGCGATCGTTTCATTGAAAAGCCAGCCGGGTTTGACCTGAAGCAGGTAAACCAGTATCAGAAGCTCCAGCAGGCAATGGTCGATCATCCGCCATTGTCCGTCCTGCTTTAAGAAACATTTGCGCTCAAGCGGCCGGACACAAATCTCGGTGTTCAGGAAATCCAGGGTCAGGGTGTCGGGATCTTCCTGCCGCGCCAGGGCGATATCGCAAAGTTCGGGCAGGTTTTTGCGCTGAAGGTCTTCCCAGAATTCAGATGGCGCCTGAAATGCCTGGTCAGAAGAAGGTTTTGCTTTTGTCATATCCCGGCGCCGCCGCTCCTGCATCTGTAAAAAACCCGGACCGAACGGATAAGGACCTCGCGAGAAATTCTCGCAGGGAAAAGGAGTCGCAGTCCCGGAGGCAATGGTCGATATGATTCATCCGGGCGCAGGCCAGAATCGGCCAGGGCTGGCCCAGCATTTGTTCCTGAAGCCTTATTTTCTGATCTGCCTCCCTGGCTTGTCCCCGGTCTGCAGGTCGAGCAGACGCCCTTCACGTGAAGCCTGCACACGTTGCAGTTGATACCACAGGCAGAAGTCGGCATAGAATCTCTTTTTCTTTCAACGTTGATGTGCGTTGAACATCCATAATCCTTGCTTCCCGGGGGATTTCAGGCGGAGCCGGCCCATGGATGCAACCAGTAAAATCGGTCTGTCAGCATTCCATTTGATGCCTTTTCTGTATCACAGTCGCCCCGGCTTGTCCAATCAAGTTGAACATCTGAAAAAGAGCCGCAAATGTGAACCTTCTTAAATAAAACTGTTGCAGAACATGAAAAATAACTTGACAATTTTCTTGTGATTGATAATTAGGATAATAAATATCTTATATATCTTATATGAGCTCATTCAAGGAATGATCCATGCGACTTTCAAGGGCGGCTGAATATGCGGTCCGGTGTATGCTCTATCTTTCGATCGCCGGAAAGGGGGTTTTGGTTACCCGCAGGACTGTTGCTTGTGAAATGGACATTCCCGAACAGTTTCTGGGGAAAATCGTTCAGCAGCTATCAAGGGCGGGGCTTGTTGAAATCGTTCAGGGCGCCAAGGGCGGATTCCGTCTGATGGTACCGCCCGCGGACCTATCCTTTCTGACCGTGATTGAGGCGGTCATCGGGGAGATATTTTTGAATGACTGCGTCCTGAGACCGGAGTCCTGCGACAGAAGCCCGGCCTGCAAGGTCCATATCGTATGGGAAAACGCCAGAAATCAGCTTCGGGATTCTCTCCGGAAAGTGACTTTTTCAGACTTGATAGCGGAATCTCCTGCTTTTAAGCTGGATTCGCATTTCGGCAACCCCGATTCACATAACCCATAACCCCAAGAAAGGAGCGTCTTATGGATGTCGTATGGCTATCCCGATTGCAGTTTGCAGCAGCAACCATGTTTCATTATCTTTTTGTCCCTCTGACACTGGGCCTTTCGATTCTCTTGGCATGGATGGAAACCCGCTACGTCCGTACCGGGGATGAGATCTATCTGAGGATGACAAAATTCTGGGGCAGGATATTTCTCATCAATTTCGCCCTCGGCATTGTCACGGGGATCACGCTGGAATTCCAGTTCGGTACCAACTGGTCCCGCTACTCCGCCTACGTGGGGGATATTTTCGGATCTCTTTTGGCCATAGAAGCCAGTGCGGCCTTTTTTCTGGAGTCCACGCTGATCGGCGTCTGGGTCTTCGGGTGGAAAAAACTGTCCGCCAAGGCGCACGCAACGGTTATGTGGCTGATCGCTTTTGCATCCTCTCTGTCCGCGGTCTGGATCCTGACCGCAAACGCATGGATGCAACACCCGGTCGGGTATACTATCCGCGACGGCAGGGCGGAGCTGGTTGATTTTGCAGCCGTGATATTTCAGAAATTCGCCATCATGGAATTCTTCCACACCGTCAGCGGGGCCTATATCCTGAGTGCTTTTTTTGTCATGGGGATCAGCGCTTATCATCTCTTGAAAAAACAGCATGTGGACTTTTTCACCCGCTCCTTTAACATGGCGATGCTATTCGGGCTGGTATTTTCGATTGTCATCATCGTCGAAGGCGATCTGCATGCCGTTGATCTGGCCGTAAAGCAGCCTGCCAAGCTGGCGGCCATGGAATCCCACTGGGAAACCACAGCCAGGGCGCCGCTTTATCTCTTTGCCGTTCCGGATGAAAAAAACGAAAACAATTCCGTTCAAATCGGGGCCGTGCCGGGGCTGCTCAGTTTTCTGGCTTTCCGGGATACCAACGCCATTGTGAAGGGCCTCAAGGAATTCCCCAGGGACGAGCGGCCGCCGGTTTTATTGACATCCATTGCATTCAAGGTCATGGTGGGGCTTGCGATGTATTTTGCCCTGATGACCGTTCTGGGATGGTTCAAGCGAAACCGCCTGATGGAGAGCCCCCTGTATCTGAAACTGATGCTCTTTTCCATTCCACTTCCCTATATCGCCAATGAGCTTGGCTGGATGCTTGCAGAGGTGGGGCGACAGCCCTGGATCGTTTACGGCTTGATGAAGACATCGGACGCAGTTTCTCCGGTTGCCGGCTCCCAGGTGATGACATCCCTGATTGCATTTATCCTGGTTTACGGGCTTCTGGGAGCAGTCGGAGCCTATCTGATTTCATCTCATGTCAAAAAAGGACCTTCGGAAACGTGACGGACCTCTCTCACGATCCCGTAAATCCGCTTGTTAAAAACCGGTACGTTTTATACAGCCTTTCACATCAGCCTGTCTTCGCGGCAGAATAACGGAGGACGATCATGACACTGCAAACCACCTGGTTTTTTCTTTGGGGCCTGTTATGGGC
>JBBIPX010000161.1:0-6954 GCA_037442625.1 Desulfobacteraceae bacterium | reverse complement strand
GAAAATCAAAGAAGTGCACCATGCAATCTTCGACCCATTTCTGTCGAATTCCCGGTCCCTATGGAAATAAGTGGCCAAAGTTGCAGGAATTGTACAAGAAACTGTTCCACAAAGGGTTTGATAACGCGCACAGTGCGCTATCCGATGTCAGGGCTTGTTCAAAATGTTATTTTGAACTTAGGCGAATCGGCATTATGAACTGACTTCTCAATTGCCTTGTATTAAAAATGGTTGGCGCCTGATAATCCCCGATTCCTCCAAATTTTTCTTGACAAAAGTCATGGTAGCTGTAATGTAGCTTTAATGTAATTAATTTGTGAATTTGATTGGGTTGCCAACCGGGTACGATATTACCGCACGACAAAGGAGACACATTATGGCCGACTTAAGCTGGTTACCGAGAGAATCGGGCACAAAAGATCATTTTCTCTGGAATGAGGCGCAGTTTTCACTCCAGGCCCCCGGCGTCATGTTCGAGAAAAAGCCGGTTCTGGATGCAGCCGGAAAGTCTGTTGACGGGCTTTATTCCGCCTGGATCACCCTCAACAACCCCGTCCAGTACAACTCCTACACAACGGAAATGGTCAAGGGCGTCATCGCCGGATTTCAGCGCGCGTCCGCCGACAGTTCGGTGATCGCCGCCGTATTCACCGCGGTCGGGGACAAAGCGTTCTGTACGGGCGGAAACACCCAGGAATACGCGGAATACTATTCCGGCCGCCCCAATGAGTACGGCCTTTACATGGACCTTTTCAACGCCATGGTGGACGGGATTCTCGGCTGCAAGAAGCCCACGATCTGCCGGGTCAACGGCATGCGGGTGGCGGGCGGCCAGGAAATCGGCATGGCCTGTGATCTGACGATCTCAAGCGATCTGGCCATTTTCGGCCAGGCCGGCACCCGGCACGGATCCGCGCCGGACGGTGGCAGCACCGATTTTCTGCCCTGGATGCTGCCCCTGGAGCTGGCCATGTGGAACTGCGTGTCCTGCGAGTTCTGGAGCGCCTATAAAATGAAGCAGTTGGGGCTGATCTCCAAATGCGTTCCGGTCATCAAGGACGGCGACAAATGGGTCAGAAACCCGGCCGTGATCACGGACCAGTACCTGGATGACGGTGAAATCGTCTACGGGGAATTCAAGTCCGGTGATGCCGCCAAACAGGCAAGGGAGTATGTCAAAACAGCCAAAACCAGCTTTGAACGGCTGGATGCGGAATTGAACCGGATCATCTGGACATTCACCAACCTGTTCCCGGGGTGCCTGATCAAAAGCGTCGAGGGAATCCGCCTGAAAAAGAAGTTTTTCTGGGATCAGGCCAAGGTCATCAACCGCCACTGGCTGGCCGCCAATATGGCCACAGAAGCTTTTCTGGGCTTTAATGCCTTCAATACCAAAAAAATCACCGGCAAGGACACCATCGATTTTATCGAATACCGCAGGCGGATTGCCGGAAGCGCCGCCTTTGACGCCGAATTCATGGCGGCCGTGCTGGCAAAGCCGAAAGCCTGAAACCCGTCGGACAGGCGGTTGCCCGGCTGTCGCCGGAGCGGCGGTGATCGGGTTTTTATGAAAACATCTGAAAAGGAGTATACACATATGCTGCTGGAAGGTAAAAATGCGATAGTCACCGGCGGATCACAGGGAATCGGGGCAGCCACGTCCCTGGGGCTGGCCGCCGAAGGCGCCAATGTCTGCCTGCTGTACCGCAAACACGCGGACGAAGCGTTTAAAATCAGAGACGAAATTATTCACATGGGGCGAAAGGCCATTGCCCTTGCCTGCGACATCGCCGTATTCGCGGAAGCCGAGAAAGTGGTGAAAACGGCCCTTGACGCCTTCGGGCGCATCGATATTCTGGTGAACAACGCGGGCATGAACTGGGACGGGGTCTGCTGGAAAATGACCGAGGAGCAGTGGGACAAGGTCCTTGAGGTCAACCTGAAAGGCTATTTCAATTTCACCCGCCATGTGGCCCCGCTTTTCAAGGAACAGCAATACGGGAAAATTGTCAACATCACGTCCATCAACGGTATCCGCGGAAAATTCGGCCAGACCAATTACTCGGCTTCCAAGGCCGGCATCATCGGATACACCAAGGCGGTCGCCAAGGAACTGGGCGCCTTCAACGTGAATGTCAACGCCGTTGCGCCGGGGCTGATTGAAACAGCCATGCTGAAGGAAAACGAGGCCCATGACAAAATCGTCAACCTGGCCCTGGGGGAAATCGTCATGAAGCGCGTCGGGACCCCCGAAGATGTGGCCAACGTCATCGTGTTTCTGGCATCGGACAAGGCCCGCCACGTCACCGGTGAAGTCATCAAGACGGATGGCGGTCAATACATCTAGCAGGAAAAATCATACTGCCTGACCGCAACGGTTTGCTCAGGCAGTGCCCATAAAGGAGATATTACCCATGTCATTCGAACTTAAAGACATTGTCGTTATCGGCGCCGTCCGAACCCCGATGGGGCGTTTCGGCGGCACCATCAAGGATGTTCCCTCATATGATCTCGGGGCCGCGGCCATCCGCGAAGCGCTTAAAAGAGCCGGAATTCAGGGCGGTGATGTGTCCGAAGTCATCTACGGCTCCTGCCGCCAGGCCGGAAACGGCCCGAATCCTTCCCGGACCGCCAGCCTGAAGGGGGGCATCCCCAAACACATATCCACCAATACCATCAACATGGCCTGCCCCTCGGGCATGAAATGCGTTCATCTGGCCACAGAAGCCCTTCGACTGGGAGACAGCGACATCGTTGTGGCCGGCGGCATGGATTCCATGAGCACGATCCCCTATCTGCTGAAAGGCGTCCGGTGGCAGGGATTCCGGATGGGCCCCAAAACCATTGAGGACGGCTGGAGCGACTCCATCGACCCCACCACCGGCCAGGGCATGGGAGACACGGCGGAAAATCTGGTTGAAAAATACGGCCTCAAGCGCGAAGACCTGGACGCCTTTGCGGTATCCAGCCACCAGAAAGCAGCCCGGGCACAGAAGGAAGGGCTTTTCGATGAAGAAATCGTATCGATTGAAGTGCCTCCAGCCGGCAAAAAAGACGCACCAGTGATTTTCGCCAAGGATGAGACCATCCGGTACGATGCCAGCGCCGCACAGATGGGCAAACTGTCATCATCCTTTCGAAAGGGCGGATGCGTCACCGCGGGAAATTCCTGCGGCCTCAGCGACGGAGCCTGCGCGGTCGTCGTCACCACGCGGGAAAGGGCAAAAGCCCTTGGGGCAAAACCCCTGTTCTCCTTTTTAGGCTTTGCCCAGGCGGCGGTGGAGCCCGCGACCATGGGCGAAGGCCCGGGGGTTGTCATTCCCATGGCCCTTAAAAAAGCCGGAATGACCCTTGGCGATATTGATTTGTTTGAAATCAACGAGGCTTTCGCCGCGCAGGTTCTGACCAACATCCAGACCCTGAATCTGGACACTGCAAAACTCAACATCCACGGCGGCGCCATTGCCCTGGGGCATCCCACGGGCATCAGCGGGTGCCGGATCCTGATCACCGGATACCACGCCCTGAAGACACTGGGAAAGGAAGTCCTCTGTGCTTCCATCTGCGGCGGCGGCGGGGTCACCACGGCCATGATCATCCGAAGGGAGCTTTAGGCGGTTAGAAAGGAGGCAAACCATGACCGATTCTCAATTCATCCGGACAAGCCATGCCGACGGCATTGCCCGTCTGACATTTGCAAGGCCCAAACACAATGTGTTCAATATCGCGATGATGCAGGAGTTCAATGCGGCGATCAATACCCTGGGGGCTGAAAAAGACCTCAAATGCGTGGTGATTCTGGGAGAAGGCCCCAGTTGGTGCGCGGGCGTGGATGTCGGGGACCATCGGCCGGAGCTGGTGGATCAGATGATCGGCGCCTTCAATCAGGCCCTTGAATCGATCGAAGCCCTTCCGGTTCCGACCATCGCCGCGGTTCACGGGGCCTGCCTGGGCGGGGGCATGGAATTTGCCATTGCCTGCGACATGGTGGTGGCTGCCAGAAAAGCCAAATTCGGCCAGCCGGAGGTCAAGCTCGGCTTTTTCCCGCCCTATGCCGCGATCCGTCTGCCAGCACTGGTGGGGCCGGCCAAGGCAATCGAAATCTGCGCCACCGGCAGAACCTATTCGGCGGATGAGGCGGTCGCCATGGGGTTTGTCGGCCGCGCCGTCGATGATGACCGGTTCGATGCGGAAATCGCAAAACTCATCGGGGAAATCCAGACCAGCAGCCCCCTGATCCTGAGGCTGAACAAACAGGCGGTCAAGGCCCATCTGGGCATGAAACTCGAAGATGCCGTCTCCGGCGTCAGCAACCTGTTTCTCAATACCCTCATGAAAACCCAAGATACCCTGGAAGGCATTGCCGGGTTTTATGAAAAACGAAAACCCGTATGGAAAAACAAGTAAACACAAAGAACAGGCAACGGGCAGCGGGTCGTCAACACCCGTGACCCATTGCCTGCAGTCCATTATCCCCCAAGGAGTCAACAATGTCACAGATCCAGAAAATCGGCGTCATCGGCGCGGGCAACATGGGCAGCGGGATTGCCCAGAAGATTGCACAGGAAGGCATTTCCGTGGTCATGATCGATACAAAGGAAGAATTTGTTCAAAGAGGACTGGCCACAATTCAAAGACTGCTCCGGGAAGGTGTGGAACGAAAGCTGTTCAAGCCTGAAAAAGTAACGGAAGTCCTGTCCCGGATCACCGCGACAACGGATTTTGATGCCGTGCGGGACGCCGATCTGGTCATCGAGGCTGTTTTTGAGGACAAGGCCGTCAAAATCGATCTCTTCAAAAAGCTGGATGCGATCTGCTCGCAAAAGACGATTCTGGCAACCAACACCTCCAGCTTCTACGTGCGCGAATTCGCCGAAAAGATCTCAAGGCCGGACCGGTTTGTCGGCCTCCATTATTTTTTCCATCCGGCCAAGAACCGGCTGCTGGAAGTCATCCCCCATGCGGGCACCAGCCCTGAAACCATTGAGAAATCGCTTCTGGCTGCCAAGCTTCACGGAAAAACCGCCATTCTGGTCAAGGACGCCCCCGGGTTTGCCGTCAACCGGTTTTTTGTTCCGTTTTTGAACGAAGCCGCCAGGATGCTGGAAGAAGACGTGGCCGACATTGCGACCATCGAGGATGCCTGCAGGCGGGCCTTCAAGATCGGCATGGGGCCGTTTCAGCTCATGAACGTCACCGGAATCCCCATTGCCGTCCATGCCGCGACAACTCTCGGCAATGAACTGGGGCCGTTTTACGCGCCCTGCAACCGGCTGAAGGCCCAGATGGAAAAAAAGGAAAACTGGAAGCTGGAAGGCGCTGTGGATGAATCCCGGATCCAGGCCGTGTCGGACCGGATGTACGGGGTCTGTCTGGGCGTATCCGCGGCCCTTGTGGATGAAGGCGTGGCCTCCATCGAGGATACGGACCGCGGCGCAAAGATCGGGCTTCGCTGGACGCTGGGGCCGTTTGAAATCATGAACCGGATCGGCATTGACAGAACGCATGCCGTGGTTGAAGCTATCAGCAGGAAATATCCGGATTTCAAGGTCCCCGAACTTCTCAAAAAACAGAAACAACTGGGAAAACCCTTTGATTTCAATTTTGTGGATGTATCGGTCAAAGACGGGATCGCAACCCTTACCCTGAACCGTCCGGAAGCCATGAACGCCATCAATGAACAGCTCGTGGCCCAGCTCGGCAGCCGTTTCGCAGAAGTGGAGAGCCGGGCCGATGTCAGGGCCATCGTCATTCAGGGCGCGGGAAAAGCCTTTGTGGCCGGTGCGGACATCCGGTATTTCGTCAACAAGATCAAGACGGACAAAATTTCGGATATCGTGGACTTTACGCGAAAAGGCCACGAGGTGTTCCTTAAAATCGAAAACTCCCCGAAACTGACCATCGCACTTCTGGACGGTCTCTCGCTTGGCGGCGGCAGCGAACTTGCGCTGGCCTGTCAGGCCATTGTGGCCACATCGGCCGGGTCCATGGGTTTTCCGGAAACCGGCATCGGCATCTATCCGGGTCTTGGCGGCATGCTGCGCATGACCCGCCAGGTGGGGCCGGAGCTGGCCAAATACTACGTCTTTACCGGCATGCCCATCAGCGCAGCAGACGCAAGGGATCTCGGCATCGTGCAGAAGCTTGTGGCGCCTGCGCAGATTCCGGCAGCCATCCAGTCGCTGGTTTCAGAAGGCCGGCCGGACAAATACCGGTCCCGGGATCTTGCGGACAGGTTCAAGCCGCTTGCGGACATGTTTTCGGGCGGCCGCGTTGCATCGTGGCTTGCGGGAAAGCTGCCGGATGGCGTATCCGCCGAAAGCGGCGCCAAAACACTGAAGGCCGTCGGATTCAAGGCGCCGCTGGCCCTGAAGATTTCCGCTGAAATTATCGACCGGCAGCAGGGAAAATCCATGACGGATGCGGTTGAAATCGAACTTGGCAACCTGTCCGGAATTTTCGCCACCGCCGATGCCCTGGAAGGACTGTCCACGGCGGGCCGGAAGCGGCCGGAATTCAAGGGCGCCTGAAATGACGGTTTCCATCGGCGTATCCATGCCGGCGGCCCGTCCCCAACTACAAGGAGAATTGAAACGATGAAAATGATATCCTGGCAAATGACTGAAGCCGGCAAACCCATCGCAAAACTGGAATCCCCGCTGCCGGCACCCGGCCAGGGCGAAGTCCTTCTTCGGGTGGCCGGATGCGGCGTCTGTCATACCGATCTTGGGTTCTACTACGACGGCGTCCGGACAAAATCCCACCTGCCCCTGACCCTGGGGCATGAAATCAGCGGCTTTGTGGAAGCCGCCGGCCCCGGCGCCGAAAACTGGCGGCGGAAAGCCGTCATCGTCCCTGCCGTCATGCCCTGCGGCGAATGCGACGTCTGCTCCCGGGACCTGGGCAATATCTGCCCGACGCAGAAAATGCCCGGAAACGACATTCAGGGCGGTT
>JBBIPX010000160.1:0-6991 GCA_037442625.1 Desulfobacteraceae bacterium | reverse complement strand
ACCTGCCGCTGGCTGGATGTCTGCGGCGGGAATTTCAGGGTCCGGGCCGAAGCCGTCACCGGCGACGTCTGGGCCCCGGACCCGGCCTGTTATCTGACGGATGCCGAAATCTCTTAACAACAGGTGATGGGTTTATCCTGTCACCCATTACCCGCCACCCTAATTTTATATGAGGTCCACCGATGCTTTTTCCAGAATACCGCCCCAGAAGACTGCGGCAGAATGAAGCCTTCCGCCGGATGATCCGTGAAACCGTTCTGACCGCAGATGATTTCATCCTGCCCCTTTTCGCCGTTGAAGGAAAGGATATTAAAAACCCCATTTCATCCATGCCCGGACAGTATCAGATGTCAATCGACCATATCGTCAAGACCTGCCAGGAAGTCCGGAAGCTGGCCATTCCGGCGGTCATGCTCTTCGGAGTCCCGGACAGGAAAGATCCCCTGGCGACCAGCGCCTACGCCGAAAACGGCATCGTCCAGCGGGCCGTTAAAGCCGTTAAGAACAAGCTTCCGGATCTGGCCGTCATCACGGATGTCTGCCTGTGCGCCTATACGGATCACGGGCACTGCGGGATCGTTGAAAAAAATACGGTGGACAACGATGCGTCCCTGGATCTTCTGGCGCGGACCGCCCTGTCCCATGCCAAGGCCGGCGCGGACATGGTGGCGCCCTCGGACATGATGGACGGCCGGGTGGCGGAAATCCGGGAAAGCCTGGATGAAAACGGATTCTCCAACGTGCCGATCATGTCCTATGCCGCAAAATACTGCTCCGGGTTTTACGGCCCGTTTCGCCAGGCAGCGGACTCCGCGCCCAGGTTCGGAGACCGCAGAACCTACCAGATGGACCCGGCAAACGCCCTGGAAGCCATACGTGAAGTGTCGCTGGATATCGAGGAGGGCGCAGACATCATCATGGTCAAGCCGGCCCTTGCCTATCTGGATGTCATCTGCCGGGTTCGTCAGGAATTCGATCTGCCGGTCGCCGCCTACAACGTCAGCGGGGAATACGCCATGATCAAGGCGGCCGAACAATTGGGGTGGCTGGACGGACCCCGGGTCATGATGGAATCCCTGACCGCCATCAAACGGGCCGGTGCGGACATGATCCTGACGTATTTTGCCATGGACGCCGCAAGGGAGCTTCAATCGCGATGAAACACAGCCATGCCGAATCCAAGGGCGCCTTGCTTCGCCTGGTTGCCTGGGAAATCACCCGCAACTGCAACCTGTCCTGCGTTCACTGCAGGGCCGCCGCCACAAACGGCCCCTACGCGGGCGAGCTGGATACCGCGGCGTGCCTGAGGCTCCTGGACCAGATCGCGATTGTGGGCCCCGCCATCGTCATTCTGACCGGCGGAGAGCCGCTGCTTCGGCCCGATATTTTTGAAATCGCCGGTTACGGGACATCCAAGGGCCTGAAAATGGTCATGGCCCCCAACGGCACGCTCATCACCCCGGAAAACGCCGCAAAAATGGCGGCATCCGGAATCCAGCGGATCAGCATCAGCCTGGACGGCGCCACCCGCGAAAAGCACGATCTTTTCAGAGGAGTGGACGGCGCCTTTGACGCCGCCTTAAACGGCATCGCCAATGCAAAAGCCGCGGGCATCGAATTTCAGATCAACACCACCATCACCCGGACCAATCTGGAAGAAATCCCCGGAATACAGGAACTTGCCGTAAAGCTTGGCGCCGTGGCCCATCATATTTTTCTGCTGGTGCCGACCGGCCGGGGGAAATACATCGCCGATAAGGCCATCAACGCCCAGGAATATGAAGAAACCCTCAACTGGTTTTACGACCAGCGGGAGAATGCGCCCCTGCAGCTCAAAGCCACCTGCGCGCCGCACTATTACCGGATTCTTCGCCAGCGCGCCAAAAAGGACGGCAAGACCGTCACCTTTCAAACCCACGGCCTGGATGCGGTCACCCGCGGCTGCCTGGGCGGAACCGGCTTCTGTTTCATCTCCCATACCGGCATTGTTCAGCCCTGCGGTTTTCTGCAGCTCAATTGCGGCGATATCACGCAGACGTCTTTTTCCAAGATATGGAATACTTCTGAAGTCTTTCTTTCTTTAAGAAATTATGATAATTTGAAAGGCAAATGCGGAAAATGCGAATATCGAAAGGTTTGCGGCGGCTGCCGGGCCAGGGCTTTTGAGGCGACCGGAGATTATCTGGGGGAAGAGCCCCTCTGCCTTTATCAGCCGTAAGCCCCCCTTCTGGATGAAAAGGATCGCCTGATGAAAATCAAATCCCTGATGATGACAAGTCCGGTTACGGTTACCGAAAACGCTTCGATTCAAAAAGCCATCGAATTGATGAAGGAGAAAGGATTCCGTCATCTTCCCGTTGTCAACAAGGCAATGAAACTGATGGGATTTGTGACCCTGTCGAATCTCAAGCAGGGGTTGATTCCCGCCATGGTCGGCGACCTGACCCTGTCGGATCTGATGATCACCGACCCCATCACGGTGGCGCCTGACGATGACCTGGAAACCGCGGCCCGTCTGATTTACGAGCATAAAATCAGCGGTATGCCGGTTGTCAAAAAAAACAAGGTCGTCGGGATCATTACCGAATCGGATATTCTTCGGGCCTTTATCGACATGATGGGGATTCTGACCGGCGGCTCCCGGCTGGATGTCGCGGTGGGCGATCAGCCCGAGGCCTTCAACCGGGTCGTTGAAATCATCCGCGCCCAGGGCGGCGACATTGTCAATATCGGCATGACGGCCAAGCAGTCCAGCAGCCGGGTGTATACTTTCCGCCTGTCCACCCTGAAAACCACCGCTGTTGAAAAAGCGCTCGTCAAGGCCGGTTTTCAGGTCCTGAAAGACAAGGACTGACCCCGATCGGCAACTGCAAAAACGAATTGCAAGCGATTCACCGGCTCAGCCCTTCAGATTCCACTGTGTTTGAAGGGCTTTTTTATTGATTCTTTCCGGCATTCCGGAAAATGCCGGGCACGCAGAGAAGCGCCGGTGCTATCCGGTTCTTTCAATCGGTTCCGGACACCGGCTTTTCGCCGGTGTACCGGTTTTAGCGAGTTTTGAAATTGGCTCATAAACCTGTTACAAGGACAAATATTACCCCTGATAAAAGACAACTCCCGAATCACCTATGATGAACTGGCTGCTCAAACCGGACAAAATCGCAAGAGGGTGCAACGGCAGATAAAGGCGCTTAAGGGAAAGGGCATGCTGCACAGGCTCAGCTCTTCAGGATATTAAACGGTGTTATAACATGAAGGATAAGGAGTCACCCATGATCACAGCAATTGTTGAATTCAAGCTCCCGCAGACGATTACAACGCAGCAGGCCAAAGAGATTTTTTTGAGCACGGCGCCCAAATACCTGGGCATGCAAGGATTGATCCGCAAGTATTATTTTCTTGCCCCGGACGGCGCAACCGCCGGCGGCGTCTATCTGTGGGAATCACAAGAAGATGCGGATCGGCAGTACACCGGGGAATGGAAAGCGTTCGTGCGCGGCAAATACGGCTCCAACCCCGTGGTAAAATACCTTGAGACCCCGGTTGTCGTGGACAATGTGTCACATGAAATCATCTCCAACCCATAATTTCATGCTTTGCCCGCAAAAAAAGGAGAAGAATATTTACCGATGAATCGCAAGGATTTCGTGCTCGCCCTGCTGGTGGTAACCATCTGGGGCGCAAATTTCACAGTCATCAAACTTGGCCTGGGCGGCGTGCCGCCGTTGCTTCTTGCAGCGCTTCGGTTTGTTTTCGCCGTCCTGCCGGCCATATTCTTTGTGCGGCGCCCGGCAGTAAAAGCGCGGTATTGGATAACCTACGGGCTTGCGGTCGGAGTCGGCCAGTTCGGCTGCCTGTTCTATGCGCTGCACATGGGTATGCCCGCGGGCGTGGCCTCAGTGGTCCTTCAGTCGCAGGCGTTTTTTACCCTTGGATTTGCAACCCTGTTCCTGCATGAATCGGTATCGGGCGCTCAGATAGCAGGCCTCGGGATTGGAGCCATGGGGTTATACCTTGTCGGGCATAACACCAGCGGGGCCAACGTTTTTGCCATTCCACCTGCGGCGCTCTTGCTGGTACTTGCCGGAGCGGCGTTTTGGGGGATTTCAAATATTATCGTTCGCAAGGCGACGGCCTCCGCCGCCGCCGAAGGCTGCCGGCTTGATGTGCTGAGTCTGGTTGTCTGGTCCAGCCTTGTACCGCCGGTGCCGCTTTTTTTGCTTGCACTCCTTCTGGATACGCCAGAAACGGTCAACAGAACCATCACATCATTGAACGGGGTTTCGATGTTCTCGGTCCTTTATCTTGCATTCGGGGCGACGCTGCTTGGTTATGGCCTATGGAGCAATCTGCTGTCCAGGCACCCGGCCAATGTGGTTGCGCCGCTTTCGCTGCTGATACCGGTTACGGGACTTCTTACAGCAAGGATTGTTCTGGGTGAACAGTTATCGATGCTCCAATGGACCGGCTGTTTCACCGTGATATGTGGATTGCTCGTGGCCACATTCGGATTACAAACATTTCGCCGACTGGCGGCGGACCGGGTGAGGTAGGGGTAGACCATGAATGAGATCGATATCCGCAAAGGCCATGTTCCCGGCGCCATCGGCCGGATTGTCGAACTGCACGGCGTCTATTATCATGAGCATTGGGGGTTCGGCCCATTTTTCGAAGCCAAGGTCGCAGGCGGACTTGCGGAGTTCATCCACCGCTATAACGATGAAAAGGACGGCCTGTGGACCGCATCGGTCAACGGCCGCATCGAAGGCGGCATTGCCATCGACGGGGCGCACGCGGCCAAAGAGGGGGCGCATCTGAGATGGTTCATCATTTCAGATGCGCTCCGCGGCCAGGGGGCGGGCGGCCGGCTCATTGACGCCGCCATTGACTTTTGCCGCGGCGAAAAATACCCGCGCGTTTACCTCTGGACCTTTGCCGGCCTTCACGCGGCGCGGCATCTCTATGAAAAGGCCGGATTTGTACTTGTTGAACAGCATCGCGGCGCCCAGTGGGGAACGGAAGTCGAGGAGCAGCGCTTCGAGCTGCATCTTGCATAGCGCAGCCATCCTGAGGCATGAGAGGTACTTATTTGCAAGCCGCAATAACGAAGGATACAGCAAAGTGCAGCATCCGGACTTTTTGCGATGTCGTCAACATCGAAACCTTAAAGAAGAGGCATATGAATACAGAAAAAAGCCGGATCTGCCAGATTTGCGGCAGCAGTCAACTCTCTAAATTGCACCCCGGAATTCTCGTGCGGCCGGTGATCGCCAAATTGATTATTGAAGAGACCGGCCAGTGGTCCGAGGCCGGCTGGATATGCACGGATGACCTTCAGAAATATCGCCACGATTACGTGCGGTCCCTGCTTGAAACGGAGAAAGGGGAGCTTAGCGTTCTTGACAAGGAGGTTCTCGACAGTTTGAGTCAGCAGGAAATCCTCTCGCGTAATCCCGACGATGAGCTGGAATCGGACCTGTCTCCCGGTCAGCGCCTGGCGGACCGCATTGCCGCCGTCGGCGGCAGTTGGACTTTTATCACCTTCTTTGTCGTCGTCCTCTTTGTCTGGATCGCTATCAATTCGATCGTCCTGCTTTCGCGGCCTTTCGACCCCTACCCGTATATTCTTCTGAATCTTGTCCTGTCATGCCTTGCCGCCATCCAGGCTCCCGTGATCATGATGAGCCAGAACCGGCAGGAAGCCCGTGACAGGCTGCACGCAATGCGCGACTACCAGGTGAACCTCAAGGCTGAACTTGAGATCCGCCACCTGCATCAAAAAGTCGATCATCTTCTATCCCGCCAGTGGGAAAGACTGGTGGAGATCCAGGATGTCCAGATGGAACTCATCAACGAGGTGCGCGGCCGCAACTAAGCATTCCCCTGAAAAAAGCCGTCGATGGGAAACCGCTTCAGTTGCATGGCCGGTTGAGAAAAGTCATCTGGAAAATGTAATGATTCATTAACCCCGGAGGAACTTTTTATGAAAAAATATTTCGTATTATTTACCTGCCTGTTTCTGGCAGCGATCCTGATCGGCGAAGCTACGGCGGAAGATCTCCAGCCCATCCAGCTTCCTGCGCCCCGTGCCGATGGCGGAAAACCCCTGATGCAGGCGCTTCAGATGCGGTCGACATCGCGGGGATTCGCCCCGGATCAACTGCCGCCTCAGGTCTTGTCGGACCTGCTTTGGGCCGCCTATGGAATCAACCGCCCAGAAAGCGCAAAGCGCACGGTCCCTTCCGCATCGAACTGCCAGGAAATGGATATATATGTGAGCATGGCAGGCGGCCTTTATCTTTATGACGCCAAGGCCAACCGTCTTGCGCCGGTTTCAAACGAAGACATCAGGGCACTGACCGGCAAGCAGCCTTTTGTCAAAACTGCGCCCGTGAATTTGATACTGGTTGCGAATTACAGCCGGATGGGAAAATACTCGCCCGAGGACAAAGAGCGGTATTCCCATACCGATGCCGGCTTCATCGGGCAGAATGTATATCTTTTCTGTGCTTCGGAGGGCCTTGCGACCGTTTTCCGGGCATCCATAGACAGGCCTGCCCTTGCCAAGGCCATGAAACTGCGGGAGGATCAGAAAATACTATTTTCGCAAACCGTGGGGTACGGCAAAAAGTAAAGGATAAAAACCATGGGATTTCAGAAATCGATAAATCATACGCCATTGCAGGATTTCAGGCCGGGAATCCGAAGCACGGCTGCGTTCGGCGACCAACTGGTCATGGCGGTCATGGAGATCGGCCCCGGGAAGGAAGATTCCGGACACCGGCACCCTTTTGAACAATGCGGCATGGTGGTTGAAGGAAAGATTGAAATGTTCATTGGTGATGAGCACAGCATTTTGGAAGTCATGGACGCCTATTTCATTCCCGCCGGCGTGGTCCATGGCTGGAAAACCCTTGACGTTCCGGCAAGACTTCTGGATGTTTCAGCAAAGCCGTGACACCTGTAGAGCCGGATATCATGATTGACGGCA
>JBBIPX010000159.1:6289-6998 GCA_037442625.1 Desulfobacteraceae bacterium | reverse complement strand
ATATAGTGAAACGGCATACCAAACAAAGCGCAAAAAACAGACAGGGCGGCATCGTCGAAAGCGAAGCGCCGATCCATTGGTCGAATGTTCTGTTGATGTGCAATAAGTGCATGGCGCCGGTTCGGCTGAAAATCAAGAGCCTTGACGATGGCAAAAAAATTCGGATTTGCCGCAAGTGCGACGAATTCATAGATAAATAGGATCGTCTGCCGGAGGAGAATCATGTCTCAATTGAAAGAATACTACGCAACGGAAGTTGTCCCCAAGCTGGTTGACACTTTCCAATATCGAAACAGGATGGAAATTCCAAAACTGGAAAAAATCGTCCTGAACATGGGTTTGGGTGAAGCCATTCATAACATCAAGATTATTGATGCGGCTGTTGAGGAGATCAAAGCGATTTCCGGTCAGAAGCCGGTTGTCACCCGATCCAAAAAATCCATTGCCGCATTTAAGCTCAGGGAAGGAATGCCGATCGGATGCATGGTGACCTTGCGTCAGGATCGAATGTACGATTTCTTTTATAAACTGGTAAATGTGGCGCTTGCGAGGGTTCGCGATTTTAAGGGCATTTCCGGAAAAGCCTTCGATGGCAGGGGCAACTACACCCTCGGCATAAAAGAGAACACCATCTTTCCCGAATTGAGTTACGACACCATTGACGTGATCAAGGGGCTGAATGTGACGGTTGTCACCACCGCAAAAACTG
>JBBIPX010000159.1:0-6279 GCA_037442625.1 Desulfobacteraceae bacterium | reverse complement strand
AGGGCAAGGAACTTTTAAAACTCTTGGGCATGCCGTTCCGGAATTAAAAAGATGACAGATAAAAACGGGCTTAACGAGAACCCGTTTTTAAGGGGAGGATGAATTGGCAAAAAAATCGCTGCTGAATAAGGCATTGAAAGCCCCCAAGTTCGGGGTAAGAGCTTATAACCGGTGCCCGATGTGTGGACGACCTAGGGGATATATCCGAAAGGTTGGAATCTGCCGGATTTGTTTTCGGAATTTGGCCTCTCAAGGCTCTCTTCCCGGCATAACCAAATCGAGCTGGTAACAGTTCGGGGCTTATGAAAAACCAATATTGATATACGTTATGGGAGAAAGCAATGGCGATTACCGACCCAATTGCGGATATGATGACCCGGATTCGAAACGCTGGAAAAGCAAAATTCACCAGTGTGGATATACCGGGTTCGAAGCTGAAAATCGAACTGGCCAAAGTTTTGAAAAACGAAGGTTACATTCGAAACTACAAATTCGTTAAAGATGAAAAACAGGGAATATTAAGGATTTATTTAAAATATGCCCAGGGCAACACGAACGCGATATATGGTTTGGAGCGCGTGAGCAAGCCCAGCAGAAGAATTTATACGAAAGGCAAGGACATCAAGCCTGTTCTGAATGGTCTGGGGATTTCCATTCTTTCAACTTCAAAGGGAATTCTGACCGATCGGCAAGCCCGAAGCGAAAATATCGGCGGGGAAATTCTCTGTAAAATTTGGTAGGATGAGGAGTAAAACATGTCCAGAATAGGTAACAAAGCAATCCCGATTCCCGATAAAGTCAAGTTCTCCATTGCCGATAACCAGATTACGGTCCAGGGCGAAAAGGGAAAATTGACCAATTGTCTGCACCCGGCCGTTGAATTGCGGATTGATAAGGGTATTGCCACGATTTCTAAAAAAAATGAAGATAAAAAGACGGATGCTCTTCAGGGGCTGACCCGAAGCCTGATCGCCAATATGGTAACCGGTGTCCATGTCGGCTTTCAGCGCATACTGGAAGTCAACGGGATCGGGTATCGGGCCGCGGTCAACGGCAATGTATTGGCTCTGACGCTTGGATATTCCCATCCGATCAATTTTGATCTGCCTGACGGCATCAGCGCCACTGTCGATAAGGCCAATGCGATCACGCTTTCAGGCATCGACAAGGAACTTCTTGGCCGAACCGCCGCAAAGATCCGGCAGCTTAGATCACCGGAGCCGTATAAAGGCAAGGGGATCAAGTATGCGGAAGAGCATATTCAACGAAAAGCTGGAAAGACAGGAACTAAATAGCAAGTTGAGAGTGCAGTTTCTTGAACGACCTGCTGAACAATGTAATCTGACAAAGGAATAAACAGGATGAGTTCAGTTGATGAAATAAAACAAGCGCGCTTGAAACGAAAGTTGCGGATTCGAAAAAAACTTTCCGGTACCCCCGAGCGCCCGAGGCTCTGCGTATTTCGCAGTACAAAACATATTTACGCCCAAATCATCGATGATTCGAAAGGCCAGACAATGGTGGCCATCTCTACCCTTGATTCGGCTGTTAAAGACAAGGGCAAGTTTGACAATAAAATTGCAAAAGCGGTTTTTATCGGGAAATTGATTGGCGAAAAAGCAGTCAACTTGGGGATAAAAAAAGTCGTTTTTGATCGCAACGGGTTTCTGTATCATGGTCGGGTTAAGGCCGTCAGCGATGGCGCCCGCGAGGCCGGTCTGGATTTCTGATCGAAGGAGGAATACACTTGTTCAAACAAGAGAATATCGATAATCAACTGATTGACAAGGTCGTTCACATCAACCGGGTTGCAAAAGTTGTGAAAGGCGGGCGCAGGTTCAGCTTCAGTGCGATTGTTGTCGTGGGCGATGGAAATGGCAGCGTCGGATACGGCCTGGGTAAAGCGGGAGAAGTTCCCGAGGCGATTCGAAAAGGCGTTGAGCAGGCCAAGAAGAACATGTGCAGCGTTCCTTTGATCGAAGGCACCATCCCTTATGAAATTATCGGAAAATTCGGTGCAGGCAGGGTTTTTTTGAAACCCGCCGCAGATGGGACCGGTTTGATTGCCGGCGGTGCGGTTCGGGCGGTACTTGAAGCCGTCGGGGTTCAGAACATACTGACCAAGTGCATGGGTTCCAATAATCCGCACAACGTGGTCAAGGCAACGGTTGACGGCCTTAGAAAACTTCAGAGTCGCGAGCAGGTGGCGGCAAGACGTGGCAAACGGGTCGAGGAACTTTACTGAAGGGGGAATGAAATGTCCGGTATCCTTACGGTTAAACTGATTAAAAGTATGATTGGCAGACCCGAAAAACACAGAAAAGTGCTGAGAGGCCTGGGGCTGTCAAAAATGAACAAGGCTAAAGAACATACGGATACGCCTTCAATCCGGGGGATGATCGATACCGTGTCTCACCTGGTAAAAGCTGAGGAGAAGTAGATGAGCCTAAGTGAGTTGTCGCCAGCAGTTGGCGCCAGAAAAAATCGAAAAAGATTGGGAAGAGGCATGGCCTCCGGCACGGGCAAAACTTCCGGTAAAGGAGCCAAGGGGCAGAAAGCCCGCTCCGGCGGTGGTGTGAGACCCGGATTTGAGGGCGGCCAGATGCCGATCCACCGAAGACTGCCGAAGCGCGGATTTACCAATATATTTAAAAAAGTATTTGCCATTGTCAATCTGAGTGAACTTGCCGTGTTTGAGTCCGGCGCGGTCGTAGACGAGGCCGCCTTGATCCAACGCGGAATCGCGAAGGGGAAATTCGACGCCGTCAAAGTTTTGGCAAATGGAGAGATTGCCGCTCCGATTACCCTCAAAATAGGGCATATCAGTACGGGTGCAAAAGCAAAAATTGAGGCTGCGGGCGGGTCGGTCGAGGTAATCGCATGATTGGTGGCGGGTTTCAGAATCTTTTTAAAATTCCCGAACTGAAAAAGCGCGTATTTTTTACCCTCGGCCTGTTGATCGTCTACAGGATCGGGGTTCATGTACCGGTTCCCGGAATTGATGCCGTGGCTCTGGCCAGTTTCTTCGCCAAAGCCAAGGGTACCATTCTGGGTCTTTTCGACATGTTCTCCGGAGGCGCACTGGAACGGCTCTCGGTTTTTGCACTCGGGATCATGCCCTATATCAGCGCCTCCATTATTCTCCAACTTTTAACCGTTGTTGTTCCCCATCTCGAGCGCTTATCAAAGGAAGGCGAGCAGGGCCGAAAAAAAATTACTCAGTATACACGGTATGGTACGGTGGTCCTCAGCATCATTCAGGGATTCGGCATCAGTGTCGGCCTTGAGAGCATGATGGCTCCCGGCGGCGCTCCCGTTGTTATCGTACCAGGCTGGGGATTTCGTTTGCTGACCATGATCACGCTTACTTCCGGTACCGCTTTTATCATGTGGCTGGGGGAGCAGATCACTGAAAGAGGCATCGGCAATGGCATTTCACTGATCATTTTCTCAGGTATCGTGGTCCGAATGCCCAATGCGATCTCCAATACTTTCAGGCTGGTATCGACCGGCGAGCTCAGCATCTTTCCCGTGCTGCTGCTGGTTGTGCTGATGATTGCCGTGGTCGCCTTCATCGTCTTTATTGAACAGGGGCAGCGGCGAATTCCGGTGCAATACGCCAAGCGCGTCATCGGTCGAAAACTCTACGGCGGTCAAAGCACGCATCTGCCGCTTAAAATCAATACATCCGGTGTAATACCGCCCATATTTGCCTCATCCATCATCATGTTCCCGGCGACCCTGGCCAGCTTTATCAAGGTGGACTGGGTTCAGAACGTGGCTGCTGCCATTAAGCCCGGAAACATTTCCTATGAAATACTTTTTGTCGGGTTTATCTTTTTCTTCTGCTATTTTTATACGGCGGTTACGTTCAATCCGGTTGATGTCGCCGAGAACATGAAAAAGCACGGCGGGTTTATTCCCGGCATACGGCCCGGGAAAAGGACCGCCGATTATATCGACCGGGTTCTGACCCGCTTGACGCTGGGCGGCGCCGCCTATGTGGCTGCCGTATGTGTTCTTCCTTCAATTCTTGTTTCCAATTTCAATGTACCTTTTTATTTCGGCGGCACGGCGCTGATGATCGTTGTCGGCGTTGCCATAGACACGATGTCGCAGATGGAATCCCACATGCTGACGCGTCATTATGAAGGATTCCTGAAAAAAGGCGGCGGCCGGTTAAAGGGAAGAACTTAATTGTGTGTGTTATAGCGGAGTGAATGTATGCCTAAGGAAGAAGCGATCAAAGTCGAGGGAAAGGTGCTTGAAACCCTTCCGAACGCCATGTTCAAAGTCGAGTTGGAAAATAAGCATCAGATACTTGCGCATATTTCCGGGAAAATGCGGATGCATTTTATCAAAATACTGCCCGGAGATAAGGTGACTGTTGAACTGTCTCCCTATGACCTGACCCGTGGCAGAATCACTTACCGGTCCAAATAATATTCTCTCTGCTGTACTGGAAATATCCATAATTCTATGTTATAATTACAAGATAACCGGCAGGGAACAGGAGCCAAGATCATGAAAGTAAGGGCATCGATTAAAAAAATATGCAGCAAGTGCAAGATTATTCGTCGCAAGCAGGTATTGCGCGTCATTTGTGAAAATAAGCGACACAAACAAAGGCAGGGATAGAGGAGGATTTAGCTTTGGCTAGAATTGCTGGTGTAGATTTACCGAAGCGTAAGCGGATTGAAGTCGGGCTCACCTATATTTATGGTATCGGGCCGACCACATCAAGAAGCATCCTGAGCAGGCTGAGCATTGACCCGGACACAAAAGTGGATCAGCTTTCAGATATAGATGTCAACAATATCCGAAAAATAATTGACAGCGATTTGAAGGTTGAGGGTGAACTCCGGTCCCAGATATCCATGAGTATTAAAAGATTGATGGATTTAGGATGTTATCGCGGCCTTCGTCATCGCAAATCGCTTCCGGTGCGGGGTCAACGGACAAAGACCAACGCTCGTACCCGTAAAGGACCGAAACGGGCTGCCGTCAAGAAGAAGGTCGCAGCTAAAAAATAGGCAACCATAGGAGACAGGGGATTCAATGGCAAAAAGAACCCGCATCAAGAAAAAAGAGAAAAAGAATATATCCAGTGGCGTTGTTCATATTCAGTCCACTTTTAACAATACGATCATAACGATTACCGATCCGGGCGGAAATGTCTTGTCATGGTCCAGCTCCGGTGTTCAGGGTTTCAAGGGTTCTCGAAAGAGCACGCCTTTCGCCGCGCAGCTTGCGGCGGAGGATGCCGTTAAAAAGGCACTGGAATACGGGATGAAGACCGTGGAAGTCTATGTTAAGGGACCCGGCGCCGGGCGTGAATCCGCGCTTCGATCTTTGCAGTCCGCCGGATTCAATATTCTTTCAATCAAAGATGTAACGCCCATTCCGCACAATGGCTGCCGACCACCCAAACGGCGACGCGTTTAGTTTTTCGTGTAATTTTGACCTCAGCGTCAACTGGATATAAAGGAGGAAGACTTGGCAAGATATATTGGTTCGGTATGCCGGCTATGCCGACGTGAAAATTTGAAACTCTTTTTGAAAGGTGATCGATGCTATTCAGACAAATGCGCGTTCGACCGCCGCAGTTTCCCCCCGGGCCAGCATGGGCAGCGAAGGGGTAGAAAAGTCTCTGACTACGGTATCCAGCTACGTGAAAAACAAAAAGTAAAGCGCATGTACGGTCTTTCAGAAAAGCAATTCCATCTCTTTTTTGAAAGGGCGGAGCATCAGAAGGGTATTACCGGATCGAATCTGCTGATCATGCTGGAAAGGCGCCTGGATAATGTCATCTATCGGCTGGGATTTTCCAATTCCAGAACACAGGGCAGGCATTTTGTCAGGCATGCCCATTTTCTGGTTAATGGAAAACGCGTCGATATTCCGTCGTTCTTGACCAAGCCCGGGGATGTCATTGAACTTCGAGAATCCAGTAAAGAGATCAAGGCGATCAATGATTCTCTTGAGGCTGTCGTCAGAAGAGGCGTCCCGCAGTGGCTTGAATTGAAAAAAGATTTGTTTGCGGGCAATGTAAAAGGTCTGCCGGCCCGCGAGGACCTGACCATGCCGATTCAGGAACAGCTTATTGTCGAGCTTTATTCAAAATAAGCATGAGAGAGCCTGCCAACTGTTGCTCGATGCGTTTAAAAAACGATATTCAAGAATCCTCTGAATACAGTCTGGAGAAATCATAATGCCAACCAATGAACTGATGACAATCAACTGGCAGAATTTGGTTATGCCGGAAAAGGTTCATGTTAC
>JBBIPX010000158.1:0-7344 GCA_037442625.1 Desulfobacteraceae bacterium | reverse complement strand
TTTGCGCGCCTTGATCTTGAACTTTTTTCTTTGCCATCACAATTTTGACTTTTTATGAGTGCGTCAAATTTAACGGAGAGAATTCTTAAGTCATGCATTATACCATATTCGATACGCCGGTCATCCGGACCCTGATGCGCTGGATTTCCCTGTTTGTCCTTAAAATCAGAGGCTGGCGTATTGAAGGCCGGTTTCCGGAGATAGCAAAATATGTCCTGATTGCGGCCCCGCACACCTCCAACTGGGATTTTCCCATCACAATCTCTATGGCCTTTGCGCTGAAGGGCAAGATATACTGGATGGGCAAGGATACCCTGTTCCGCCGGCCGTTTACGGGTATATTCAAATGGCTGGGGGGAATTTCCGTTGATCGATCCAAATCCAATAATCTGGTCAGCCAGATGGTTCAGCAGTTTTCAGACAGTGGGAATCTGGTTTTGACGATTCCGCCGGCCGGAACACGAAGCCATGTCATGAAATGGAAAACAGGTTTTTATTATATCGCCCTGGGCGCAAACGTGCCGGTGGTGCTTGGATTTCTGGACTATCGAACGAAGGTCGGCGGCATCGGTCCTGTATTTTTCCCCACCGGCGATATCCATGCGGACATGCAGCAGATCAGTGGCTTTTATTCGGGGATTCACGGAAAGCATCCGGTGCAGGAAATTTTTGTTATGACGCATTCCGGCTCATTAATAAAGGGAGTGGGGGGACGGTTAACCCTTGAAGGCATGGACACAGGCGGGTGAAGCCTGCTTTTCCGAATTCAGGAAAGGCAGATCCGCCGGCAGATCGATGATTTCTCTGATTTTCTTGGACAGACCGTTGACGTTGAATGGTTTCTGGATGAAGCTCGTGCATCCGCGCAGCAATATTTCTGCTGCCTGCCCGCCCTCGCTGTAGCCGCTGCAAAGCAGAACCCTGATATTCGGATTGATTTTTTTGAGGCAATCGTAAGTTTCCCCGCCCCCCATTCCCGGCATGACCATGTCAAGGATAACGACATCAATCCTGTTTCTGTTGGCTTCGTAAAGGGCGACAGCCTGCTTTCCGCTCCCGGCCGCCAGAACATTGTACCCCAGGGCGGAGAGCATCCCCCTTCCCACATCCAGAATCTTGTCTTCATCATCGACCAAAAGGATCGTTTCCGTTCCCTTCAGGATGACTTCGTAAGGGCTTTCATCCTTTTCCACCTCCTGGTCGGAGGCCGGCAGATAAATGCAGAACGTTGTGCCGAAGCCGAGCTGACTTTCCACGTCAATCATGCCTTTATGGTTTTTGATGATCCCATAGGCCGAAGCAAGTCCGAGACCGGTGCCCCTGCCCATTTCCTTGGTGGTAAAAAACGGCTCGAAAATCCGTTGTTTGGTTTTTTCATCCATACCGATGCCGTTGTCCGCCACCGTTATTTTGACATACCTTCCGGGAGCCAGACTGAAGGGTCTGTCTGAACAGATGTCGAGGTAGACATTCTCGGTTGCAAAAAAAAGCTCTCCTCCCGAGTGCATGGCCTGGGAGGCATTCACGTAAAGGTTCAGAAACACTTGCTCAAGTTGTCCTTTGTCCGCATCCACGGTCCAGAGATTCTTCTCGTACTGCTCACGCGTTACGATTTCTTTTTTTGTACGGATAAACATCTGCGAAGTTTCTCTGAGCAGCCCATTCACATTGATGGGTTTGACCTGATATTTCCCGCCTCTTGCAAAACCCAGAAGCTGACTGGTCAGTGTTGCCGCGCTCTGGATGCTGTCTTCGATTTTTTTCAGCCGATCTTGATGGGGGGGGGAGACGTCATTCTTCATCAGCATCAGTGATATGTGCCCGCGAATGACCATGAGCAGATTGTTGAAGTCATGGGCGATGCCTCCTGCCAGAGTGCCGATGGCTTTCATCTTGTTGGCCTGTTGAAGCTGTTTTTCAAGACGCTTTCTGTCACTGATGTCTCTGGCAACGCCATGCGTGCCAAGGTAAGTCAATGCCTTTCCGGAGGGCTGCTTGGCATACATGCCGATGCACTTCAATTCAACCGTGACGTGTTTCACATCGCAGGTTACGGCCTGCTCGTCACCAAGAAAAGACTTCAGCCGCAACTCGATCCAGGATGTCGCCCGATCACCGGTTCTTCTTTCGTTGAAAGTCCATCTGGCCTTTTCCAGATCGTCATCATGTATCAGATAGGTATAGGGCTTTCCGATAAGACGGCTGTTTTCAATGCCCAGAATGCGTTCAACGGAGTTGCTGACAAAGGTGAAGCAACTGTCGCCGTCGAGGGTATAGATGATATCCGGAGAATTCTGTACGAGATACCGGTAGCGGTCTTCGGAATCCTCCAGTTTCTCGTTGATCACCGTTTTTTCATTTTTGAGTTTTTTCTGGTTCAGGGCATTTTTGACGGTTGTGAGCAATTCCTCATATTCAAAGGGTTTCCTGAGAAAATCGTAGGCGCCTTTCCGAAGTGCGCTTACGGCGGCATCGAGGCTGCCGTTGCCCGTGACAACAATAACGGAAGTGTCCGGGCACCGGCAGTTGATATGGTCCATCAACTGAAGACCGTCGACTTCAGGAATTGCAAGATCCAGAAGGGCCAGATCAATCTGAAGCGTCGAAAGCAGGTGCTGGGCCTCCCTTCCCGATGTTGTCGTGTGGATATCGTATCCCTGACTGATCAGCAGAAATCTTAAACTTTCACAGAATCTGGGTTCATCATCGGCGATTAAGATTTTCGGGCTACAGCTCATTTGTTTCTCTCCTCAGCAACGTCTTGTCCGCGTTGGCGGTGGGCAAACCGATCCTGAATATCGTGCCGTCGCCGGGTTCGCTCTCGCAACTGATCGTGCCTTTTAATGTCTGAATGATGGTGTGAACAATGGAAAGTCCCAGGCCGGAATGATTGCCCCTTTTGGTGCTGGCGTAAGGTTCAAACAGCCGGGTCCGGATTTCTGCGGGAATACCCGGGCCGTCGTCACGGATGGTGATTTCAGCATACCCGGGGTATTCGCGGTCGGTGTCGGAAAATCCACCGCCGAGCCGGGTGGAGACGTGGCGGGTTTGAATATGCAGGTTGCCGCCATCGGGCATGGCTTCAAAAGCATTTTTCATCAGATTGATGAATACCTGTTTAAGGCTGTTTTTGTCCGCCAGGATCAGGGGAAGTCCGGGATCGGGATCAAAATGAAGTTGAACGTTGAAATGGTTCAGCAGCGACTCCCGGGTTATTTTCAGGATATCCGACAGCAGGGCATTCACGTCAATGGTCTCAACCTTGCGGACCCAGTCTTCGGAAGCGCCGGTCAGGGTGCGAAGGATCTGAGCGATGCGGTCGATTTCCTCATTGAGAATCTTGATTTCGTCCTGAGCCATATCTGCTGCGGCAAGCTTCATGCCCAGAATTCGCAGATAATTCTTGATGATGCCCAGCGGATTGTTCACTTCGTGAATCACCCTTCGGGCCATGGATGATGACGCGCCAAGGCGCTCGGTCTGAATCTCTTTTAGCTGTGATCGTTTGGAATGACGGGCGCCGATGGCGACAGCCGTTTGATCCACGAGCAATTTCAGCGGTTTGATGTGAGCGGCAAGATTTGAAAACTCCCGGTTGTCAAGGCCAAAAACCATCGCACCGACTTTTTCACCATAGGCAATCATGGGAATACAGGCGATGCCTTCCTTGCCCAGAAGGCGGGTGATCTGCTCATCGATGATGGCGATGTCGGCGGACCGGGTGAAGGAGTCGGCAATCCTGCGCGTCAGCAGGCATTCAATCAGCAGACTTTTTTCCATCTGCAAAGGAATGATCAAGTCCTTGACCATTGAAAATTTCGTGTCATCCGGCAGGGTGATCCCGCGAAGGCCTTTATTTTCCGTGTCAAAGACAAAGAAAAGAACCAGGGACAGATCAAAGAGGCTTTGAAGCCCCAGGAAGGAAGCTTTCCATATTTCGGATTCGTCGGCAGCGGCCAGCAGATTTTCAACCGTGCCCAGCAAAAGCGAACGGTCCCTGACTTCCTTGATCAGATCGATTTGTTTTTCGCGGTCATTATCCAGACATTCTTTGGCTCTGCCGGGATCAACCTTGATGTTCAGGGATTCAGCCACGGCTTTCAGCTCTGCATCTGTCCGGGACAGCAATTCCTCAACGACCGTCGGCGAGAATCCGAAAATTTCCTGGGCCGCCCCCAATCCTTCCGTTATGTTCCGGCCGGAATTTTTGCACAGGGCATTGGCCACATAGATGAATTTCACCAAAGGCAGCGCGTCCAGAATCCGGCTCTGGGAATGGTGATGATAGCGCACCGAGTCGGCAACAAAGGTCGGGAAAGACCATTTGTCCAGCAGCCATGCCCCGATTTCCGCATGGCTGGCGCCGAACTGGGTTTCTCCGGCAAGAATCAGCTCGGGTCTGCCCTTGTGCAGCTCCTGCAGTTCCGCATAAGGTTGCGGGAAATTCACCCATAAAATAATCTTACCGATGTCATGAAGCATACCGGACAGGAACGCTTCGTCCGGGTTATGAAAATTCCGATTCCTTGCGATCAGTTTTGCAAGGACCGCACATCTTAATGAATGCCACCAGAACTGTTTTAAATTAAACCCGGTTTTGGAGTTGACGGTTTGGAAAACCTCATGGACGGAACTGCATATGGCAATATTTTTGATGGCATCCGTGCCGAGAAATCCGACTGCGCTTTCAACATTAAAAATACGATGCTTGTTTGCGTAATATGCGGAATTGACCAGCCGCAAAACGCGGGTGGTCAGCGCCGGGTCTTTTTCAATGATCTTGGAAATGTCTTTAAAACTGCCATTTTCCTCGTTGCAGGTTTTGATCAACTGAAGAAGGATGTGCGGGAGCGTCGGAATGTGTTTAAAATTGGAAAGTTGATCTGCCAGGGCATTGTGGATCGGCATATGATGAAGAACCTCTTTGTTACAATCCATAACTCCGGTATATTCAGCGCCCGGGTCTTATGCGGCTGGAGCAAATCCTGCCGGAGGATCACGCCGTTCACGAATCTTAACAAAAGTTGGACATGAATCCATAAGTATTGTGTTAAAAAAAACTGAGCGATTATTCATAGTTATACTGAAGGCTGTTGTCAAGAAAAAGATGAATCGGGCAGTGCAATAAAATGGCATTCAGGCGAAAATTTTAAAAAAAGCGGCGATACATTGAAAAATGGGGAAATCAGCGGATTCGAAGATATCCATTGCGGCCGCAATCGCCTGCACGACGCTCAAATTTCCTTTTCTTTTTTCTGCCGGCCCTTGGCCTCGGCAGGTTCCGGATCACGGACAGTCTCAACGCTGCCGCTCTCATTTTTGGCCCGCAGGGTCAGCACGGGGATCAGCACCTTCGAGATCACATAAACTTCTTCGACATCTTTAAGTTGCTCCGGGTTTGGAGACTTTATATCAATATCCAGTTCTTTATAGGTGCCGTCTTTCATTTTTGCCAACACTGATTTTCTCCTTTTGGTGATGAAGGTTACGTTTGTGATGACCACATAGTCTGTATTGGCCAGTTCCCGTATTCTGCTGGGGGTGCAGTAATCGCAAGGGTAGTGCTTGCACCTGACGCATGTTGCGAACACGCGATTCATATCGCGTTTCTTGCACCAGAAGTATTTTTCCGCTTCTGATGGCGCTTTTATGAACAATGGAAGCTGTATGTGCTCACTCACATTTGCTGTAACCGCAAGATAGATGCACTGCGGGTTTCCTTTTTATGGGATGCGAGGGTTCCGTTTTGCTGCTTCAATCGCCGCTTCCTGACGGGTCCACGACCTTTCGAATTGCTGCCAGCATTTCCTCGATCCGGTAGGGTTTGCTGATGAATCCTCTGGCACCGGATTTTAGGGCTTCCTGTGCCTGGCCGACCGGGCCGTAACCGCTGGCAATCAGAATCCGGGCGGTCGAATCCAATTTCAATAGCTCCGTAAGGCAGCGATATCCGCCCATTCCCGGCATTCCCAGATCCAGAATGATCATATCAATACTACCGGAATGTTCCCTGAACCGCAACAGCGCATCCTCGCCGCTTTCTGCCAGCAGAACACGGTAGCCGTAGCGCTCCAGAAGTTCATGGCCGAATTCTCTGATGGCCGGATCGTCATCGATCAGCAGAATGGTTTCCTTTCCGATCTGGTTTACTGCCGGGCAATCGGTTTTTACCGGCAATACAGGCGTTGCGGCGTGAGCCGGAAAAAATAATTGAAACGTCGTCCCCTTTCCTGGTTCGCTCCGGCAGAGGATGTGTCCGCTATGGCTTTTCACGATGCCGAAAACCGTGGCAAGCCCAAGGCCCGTGCCTTTTCCCACGCCTTTTGTCGTAAAAAACGGATCGAAAATATGTTTAAGGGTTTTGGGGTCCATGCCGAAACCGGTGTCCGCCGCTGTCAGCAGCACATAACGGCCGGGCGGCATTTCCGCAAAAGCGTCGCCGGTTTCTGCCGCGATCAGGACATTTTCCGTTCGTATCGACAGCATGCCGCCCTCCGGCATGGCGTCGGCAGCGTTGGTCCCGAGGTTCATCAATACCTGCTCCAGTTGAATGGGATCGGCGTGGATCGGGGACAGATCATCTGAAAGCACAGTTTGAATCGAAACCATTTTGGGCAGGGTCCGCTCCAGCAGGGTGACGGTTTGCCGGATGATCTGATTCAATTGCTGAAAAGACAGTTCCGGCGTTATTCTCCGGCTGAAAGTCAGAATCTGTTTGACCAGGAGCTTGGCGCGTTCGGCGGATTTTAAAATCTGTTTCAGGTCATGGGGTTTTGAAATACCGGTTTCGGCATCCATTAATGCCATTTGACCAAAGCCGACGATTGCTCCCAGAATATTATTGAAATCATGGGCAATGCCGCCTGCCAGGATGCCGATGGCCTCCATTTTCTGGGCATGAAGCAATTGGGCTTCCAGTTTGGCCTTTTCGATTTCCGCCTGTTTCCGATCCGTGATATCCGAATACACCGCCTGAATCGCGATGATTTCTCTGTCGATAAAAATGGGCGACCCGGCAACGGCTACTTCGATGATTCTGCCGGACTTGGACCTGCGGGTGGTTTCGACCTGGATGCGCTCGCCGCCGGCGGTCATGGACCGCAGTTGGTGGGCTTCGGATTCAAGGCCCGGAGGTGCCAGAAGCTCGCTGATATTGCGTCCAGCGATTTCATCGAAAGTATAGCCGAAAAGGCGGGTGAATTCCCGGTTGATGCGGGTAATGGCGCCATCCGGATGCATCACCGAAATGGCGAGGGGGGAATTCTCGATGATCTGGTCGATATAGGCTTTTTGGCGCAAAAGCTCCTTTTCCGCCAGTTGCCGCTCCCCGGATTCGGCCATGGT
>JBBIPX010000157.1:0-7355 GCA_037442625.1 Desulfobacteraceae bacterium | reverse complement strand
CCCTTATATTTATCGAATCACAATTGCGCCAAATTTGCAGGCATCGTAACAAATACCGCATTTGATGCACTTGGTCTGATCAAGTTGGTGGGGCTGCTTTTTTTCTCCGGAAATCGCATCCTGCGGGCATTTACGGGCACAGGACTGGCATCCGGTACAGGCTTCTGCATCAATTTCATAATGAAAGAGCGGCTTGCATACCCCCGCAGGGCATTTCTTGTCCCGGATATGGGCTTCGTATTCATCCCGAAAATACAAAAGCGTGGTCAACACCGGATTGGGTGCGGACGTTCCCAGACCGCAAAGCGAAAATTTCTGGATCATGCTGCCCAGCTCTTCGAGCAACTCGATGTCGCCCTCCTTGCCGTTGCCCTGGCAGATGCTGGTCAGAATTTCGAGCATCTGTTTGATGCCTTCCCGGCAGGGGTTGCACTGGCCGCAGGATTCTTCCTTCAGAAAATCAAGAAAATACCGGGCCACATCCACCATGCAGGTATCCTGATCCATGACGATCATGCCGCCGGATCCCATAATGGAGCCAACCTTGGACAATTCGTCAAAATCGACGCCCAAGTCGAGAAACCGCTCCGGTATGCATCCTCCGGAGGGACCTCCGGTTTGAACCGCCTTGAATTTCTTTTTCTTGGGAATGCCGCCGCCAATATCGAAGATGATGGTCCGAAGGCTGGTCCCCATGGGAACTTCCACAAGACCCGTGTTCACCACCTTGCCGACCAGAGAAAAGATTTTGGTTCCCTTGCTGTGCTTGGTGCCGATCGCCGCATACCAGTCCGCGCCTCTGTTGATGATGACCGGCACATTGGCCCAGGTTTCCACGTTATTGAGGTTGGAAGGGCCTTCCTTGAACCCTTTTTCAACCGTGTGAACGTATTTGGCGCGGGGCCTTCCGGGGCTGCCTTCCAGGGATGCCATCAATGCCGTGGATTCTCCGCAGACAAATGCACCGCCGCCCCGGCTGATATGTATGTCAAAATCAAAGCCGGAATCCAGGATGTTTTTACCTAGCAGCCCGTATTCCCGGGCCTTGTCCAGGGCGATGGTCAGATTGGTCACTGCCAGCGGATATTCGTGACGCACATAGACATACCCTTCATGGGAGCCGATGGCGATGGCGCCAACAATCATCCCCTCGATGACGCTGTGGGGATTTCCCTCCAGCAGGCTCCGGTCCATATACGCGCCCGGATCGCCTTCATCAGCGTTGCAGATGACATATCGCGTGCCGTGATGTTTCCGGCAGGTATCCCACTTGATTCCTGTCGGAAATCCGCCGCCGCCCCGGCCCCGAAGTCCGGATTTCTTGATTTCCGCAATGATCTTCTCCGGTGTCATGTCGAAAAGGGATTTGGCCATGGCGCTGTACCCGCCGACTGCGATATAATCGTCAATGCTGGTCGGGTCGATGAGTCCGTTGTTGCCGAAGATGATGCGCTGCTGAAGTTTGTAAAACGGTATATCATGCTCAAGGGTAATTTTGGCCTTGGACGCAGGATCCTTAAAAATCAGGGAGGGGACCAGTTCGTCATTCTTTATGGTTTTTTCCACAATCTCGGGCACGTGTTCCGGTTTGACCTGGGGATAGAATATGCCTTGCGGATGAACGACCATGATCGGCCCTTTTTCACAAAAACCGTGGCAACCGGTCAGTTTGACTTCAACTTCTTCAGCCAGATTCTGCCGGGTCAACTCTTCCATCAGGGCCTGATGAACTTTTGCGGTCCCGTAGGCGCCGCATCCAGAGCCCGCGCAAAGTGAAATCAGTTTCTTTTTGCCATGGGACTGGTCGGACTTGAGTTTGTCCTGAAATTTCACCAGGGATTCCCGATTCGATAAAATTGCCATGATATCTAATAACCTCCGTTACGCCGTGCCGTTAAGAGGCATGTTTTTATAATCGTCGATAACTTTTTCCGCGGCTGTCCGATCAAGACCGCCATAGGTTTCCTGGTTAACCGTAATGACGGGGCCGGATGCGCAGCAGCCGATGCATCTGACTGCCTTTAGCGTAAATAGCCTGTCCGCAGTGGTCTGGCCTTCACAAATGCCCAGTTTCTGCTTCAACGTTTCGGTAATCTTTTCCGCTCCCCGGACATGGCATGCAGTACCCGTGCACACACTGACGATATACTTGCCTCTTGGCTCAAGACTGATGGTCTTGTAAAATGTGGCGACACTATAGATCAGGCTTTTTTTGACCCCGAGCCGGTTAACCAGAATCGGAATGATCTCTGGGGGGACATAACTGTATATATCGCTGATGTCCTGCATGATCATTAGCAGGGCCTCTTTATTCCCATGATAATGGGTTATGATGTCATCGATTTTTTTCAAATCAATTTGAATGGTAGGTTCCATGAGACTGAAATCCTTTGGATCAAATTATCGTATCCGATAATGTCATTAATGATAATCTATTGATGGGCGCGGGACTATACGGCTGAAGAATTGCTGGTGACTGCCTGGCAAACAACCGGACAATTTTCCACACAAGCCCCGCAACCCGTACAAAGATCCATTTTGATACTACGGGCGCGTTTTCGTACCTTGACCTTGAAATTGCCAGGTTTTCCCTCAACAGACTCCAAATCCGCATATGTGATTAATTCGATGTTCAGATGCCGGCCGACCTCGACCAGTACGGGGGAGATAATTCACATGGCGCAGTCATTGGTCGGAAACGTCTTGTCCAGCTGGGACATGACCCCGCCAATGGATGGGGATTTTTCCAGAAGATACACATAATAGCCTGAATTGGCCAGATCCAGGGCGGATTGCATTCCGGCAATGCCACCTCCGACAACCAAAACAGACCCGATAACAGGGTTTCCGTTCGACATGATTCGCGTCTCCTATGCTTTGCATTACTAAAAACGTCTGCGACGTTTGGTTTCATAAAATTGAAGCAAGGTGTTTAACTAACCCTTGAAAATTTTCTTGTCAACAGATTTTCCGAAAGAATCAAATTGAAATAGATGGGTTCATCATCGGGGAATGATAGAGGATTTTGAAATATTTGGAGATTATCATGAAAAAGCGGATGGGTGTAGGGTATGGACTGCTGAACGAGATTTCAGCAACCGGAGCATCATGACCTATCGGCCGTCAATGAGAAACAAAATACAGAATGATGAATGCGTAAACTTTTATGTTTCAGATATTGCACGCCTTCATGTATACTAATGGCGCTTTGCCGTCATTCCGGGCTTGACCCGGAATCCTATCTGTTCCAACATCTGGATTCCGGCTTTCGCCGGAATGACGGGTATCGCCGTTTGCAAAAACAGAGCGAGATTATGCTGCCAGCCGGACTGCATTGTCCGCGGCGCCCCGGATTTCATCCGGCGTAAACGGCTTGGCCAGATAGCCGACGGCACCCATCCTGGCGGTTTCAACGGCCGTTTCTATGCTGGCATAGCCGGTAATGATGACCACCATTGCCTCAGGCCTGCGCTCGCGAATGCTTTGCAGCAGTTCAAGCCCTTTCACACCCGGCATTTTCAAATCAAGCATGATGACCGGATAGCTTTTGTCCTCAATTTTTTCAAGGGCCTCTTTCCGGTTGATTGCCTGGTCCACGCGATAGCCTTTTTTCTCAAGAATTTTTCGAATATTGTTGTTTACGGCCACTTCGTCATCAATGACCAGAGCGCTGCGTTTGGTGCCGGATGGACGCTTGATTTTTGATTCCTGCTGCGCAATCAATGCAGCGGCATTCTGTTTGATTTCTTCATATGAATAGACAGCGCGTTCACCTGTGGTCAAATGCATGGCATACGATGCTCCAACAGCCGCGGCCACTTCATCGAATTCGAACGGCATATCCACTCCGATGAGACGAGATACATCCGGAACGCTTTGTTTTCCGGCTGCGGCTTTTTTCTGGCTTTTTTTCTGGGGGCACAGACTGGTTTTGGTTCCCGCCTTGCAAGTTGCTCCCAGCTTTTTGAAAATATCGCAGACCATCTCGCCGACTTCGCAGTAGTTCTCAAGTTTTTCAGATATTTTTACCTCAACAACCGGCATATCCGAAGGGCCAAGCGTATCGGCGTAATCATCACCGACTGCCTTGGCGACTTCAGTGCGGTCAAACGGCATGTCCACATCAATATTTCCGGAGGGCTTACCCATCATTTGGCCTACATTTTTCTTCAATTCCTCATAAGAGACAAAGGATACCCCTTCTGAACCTAGGTGTGCGATATATTCCGGACCGGTTACAGAAACCACTTCATCGTAATTGAACGGCATATCGATGCCGATCCACTTGGACCTGTCCGGTGCTTCCGCCGTTTTTTTCAAACCGGCTGATTTTTTGCCCGTTCTCTGAGGGCACAGTTGGGACTTGTTTCCGACCTTGCAGGTACCACCCAATTTTTTGAAAATCTCACAGACCATATCCCCAACCGCGCAGAAGTTCTCCAAATTTTCCGGAACTTTCACTTCAATAACGGGCATATCCGACCGGCCGAGGGTCATCACATAATCTTCCCCAGTGTACTTGGCGACTTCATCCTCGTCAAACGGCATATCGATGTCGATGACGTTAATGACTTCGATTTCCTTTTCAGAGGTTTTGGCCTGAACCAGATCGCCGGCCATGGCCTTTTTGACGACGGTTCGCAGTTCCTCCGGCGTAAACGGTTTGGACACATAATCAAGCGCGCCCAGACGAATGGCCTTTAGCGCGGTATCGGTCGATGCATATGCCGTCATCATCAGGGCCCGGGTATTGGGCCATTCGGTTTTGACCTGTTTGAGAAGTTCCAATCCGTTCATTCCCGGCATGACGATATCTGAGATCATCAGGTCGAAGGATTCGGTTTTCATCCGCTGCAGCGCCTCGGATGCACTGAGGGCGCAGATGACCTCATAATTGTTCTTGGACAGAATTTTTTCGACATTCTGACAGATTCCTTTTTCGTCATCGACGACCATGATTCTTTCTTGCGTATTCATATCGTTTCCTCCGTGTTCGGGGTTGATAGCGCGTTGGCAATGATATTAAGCACACAGCGTGCCAACAGAGTTAACTATATGATTTAACAGTATTTTATATCATATACCCGGAACATTGACACCGGATATCTGTATGGCCACTGTATTCATATCTCAGACCTCGCCTGCCGGGCTGAATGTTTCCAGCCTCGAAATATAATACAACTATCCTGAATTACTAATTTTTTTCAACAAAGCGGATGTCGGAAGGATAACTGTATGATTGTATTATACAGTGTATGAAATAGACGGGGGATTCGGTTACGGCATTGGGGCGAGCAGGAATCAGCCGGAAGGCATCCGGAGACGGCGCGGAAGGACGACACCATGCTTTTTCATCATATTTTGAAAATTGGTTCGCTGCAGGCCGGTTTGCCGAGCGGCCCGAGTAACATTCCAGTTGTTCTGTTCCAGCGCATTCAGCAGGAATTTTTTTTCCAGATCGCTGACTGACGAAATTCGGATGTTTTTCTTGGCCTCTTTCAGCGCTTCATTGGTCCGGGGTATCGGTTCCTCAACGGCCGGTTCGGCAAATGCATGATCATGCAAAAACAGATCGGCTGCGGAAATCACTTTTTTTTCACAGTGAATCACGGATCGTTCGATCACATTCCGGAGCTGGCGGACATTTCCCGGCCAGTCAAATGTCATGAGCCGGCTCCCGGCATCATCATCAAATCCGGTAATGGATTTATTCATCCTTCGGCAGAACTGGTTCAGAAAATGATAGGCGATCGGCAGAATATCGGGTTTTCTGTCCCGGAGAGGCGGAATCAGTATGGGATAGACGAAAATCCGGTAGTAGAAATCCTGACGGAATGTTCCGGCCGCGGCCATATTCTGAAGGTCCTGGTTGGTGGCAAAGATCAGCCGGACATTGACTTTTTGCAGGGTTGTGCCGCCCAGCGGGTAAAACTCCTGACTTTCCAGAAAGCGCAGCAGCGTGCCCTGGACGTCCAGGCTGATATTGCTGATTTCATCCAGGAATACGGTGCCTTGATGGGCAAGCCGGAAGATGCCTTTTTTTTCCCGATGGGCCCCTGTAAAGGCGCCCTTGACATGGCCGAAGAGTTCGGAGGCCAGAAGATTGCCGGAGAGGGTTCCGCAGTCCACCGCAAAAAAAACGCTGTCCTTGCGGCTGCTGTTGGCGTGAAGGGCCCGGGCCACCAGTTCCTTTCCGGTGCCGCTTTCACCGCAGACGAGCACGGTGGCGTCCGTCGGCGCCACTTTTCGAATCATGGAAACCACTTTTTGAATCTGAGTGCTGTTTCCGATCAGTTGATGGGCGATGGGAACCGCGGCTTCCTGCGAATATTTCAAACCGCGGTTCTGTCGGCTCGCCATGCGGTCCGTGACGGCCTGAAGCACGGCGGCGCGCAGTTCAAGCGGCGTAAAGGGTTTTGGAAGATAGTCAAAGGCGCCGATTTTCATGACCTCAACCGCGGAAGAAACCGATGCATATCCGGTCATGACGATCACCCGGATTTCGGGATCTTTTTCCGTTACGCGGCGAAGCACTTCCATGCCGCCCATACGGCTCATTTTCAAATCGGTCACCACCACATCAAAGGATTGGGCTTCAATCAGGGACAGCGCATCATAACCGTTCCGGGCCGTCGATACGTCGCAGTCCATTTTGGAAAGGATTTTCTGGCAGTTTCTGCAGATATTGACCTCATCGTCCACGACGAGAATCCGCGGCGGATCTTTAGCCATTGGCGGCATCCTGCCGGAAAGGCAATCGAATGGTGAACGTGCTTCCCTGCCCCAACCGGCTGCCGACGGTGATCACCCCGCCGTGCTGGGCGATGATGCCGCTGGTAATCGCAAGTCCCAGTCCGGTGCCGCTTTCCTTGGTGGTATAAAACGGATCAAAAATTTTATCCAGCTCTTCCGCGGGGATCCCCCTGCCGGTATCCCGGATTTCAATTTTCGCATATTTTGGATCCGGATCCGTCCGCGCGGCAACCGTCACCTTTCCGCCGGAGCCGGTCGATTCGATCCCGTTCAGGATCAGATTGATAACAGCCTGCTGGAGCTGGCCTTTGTCCATCATCATGTTTTGCATATCCGCCGCGCAGTCGCTTTCAACGATTACATCCTTAAACGCCGCCTGTTTTCGGGTCAGCAGAACGACTTCATCAATCAATTCCTTGAGGCCGTGCTCTTTTTTTTGCGGTTTGCCCTGCCTGGCGAAATCAAGCAGCGCGGTAACGATTTTCCGGCATCGCAGGGTTTCGCTGGCAATGACCCCCAGCTCCTGATACATCGGGTGATCCGGCGCGATATCTTCCTGGATCAACATCGCGGTCGTCAAAATGGTGGTCAGGGGATTGTTG
>JBBIPX010000156.1:0-7413 GCA_037442625.1 Desulfobacteraceae bacterium | reverse complement strand
AAGCCATCGCTTGGTGAACTCGACCGCATCCTTTAAATCCGTGGCCCCGCCGATGGGGCTCCCCCAGATGGTGCTGACCGTGCCGCACATCTTGATGCCGGCGTCGTTGCATTTCTGGATGCACCGCTCGGATTCCTTCCAGTAATCCGGAAGCGAGGTGCCGGAATTGGCAAAATGATGTTCTTCTTCGGTGGATACCATCATCAGAACCCGATCCGGCCCCACGCCCTTTTGCTTGAGGGAAATGGCCCGGTCCACGGCGGATTCCCGGATGGTGATGGCGGTCAGGCAGATATCCTCGTAGTTGATTCCCTTTTTGGCGCAGCGGCTTTTGAATTTGTCGTTTCTTAAATGCGCCAGAAGCTGCTCGGCATCCCTGAACTGGGGCATGGAAACGGGATTGCCAAGGTTGGTGACCTCGATGTTGCGGCATCCGGCAAAGATCAATTCTTCCAGATAAAATATTTTGGCAGCCGTGGAGACGAATTTTTCTTCGTGCTGGAAACCATCGCGAATCGTAATGTCGCCGATGGTGACTTTCCGGGGCATCCGGGGGAATATTTTCCAGTAATCATACTCGGTCATGGCAGTTTGTTCTCCTTAGAATGAAGTAAAGTGTGGTTGGATTGAAAGAAACCGGAAAAGAGAATCCCGATGCGCTTTCATGCGTTCTTGTGTCTGTATGGTCATGGCCGTCTGTTATTGATTTGACAAGTATCAAACCGGACGATTTCGTAAAAAGTCCGGATACTGCGTTGCGCTGCATCCTTCGTCATTGCAGCGTACCCGAAAGTACGCTTCATTCCTCAGAATTTGCGCGCTTGTCTGCGAACTATTTACGAAGTCGTCAAACTGGGATTTTTTTAAAAAAATGTTTTTGTGCTACATGCCCTTGTAAACCGGTTTTCGTTTTTCGCGGAAAGCGGCAAGACCTTCCAGCCGGTCCTGGGTCGGGATGCACACCCAGTAGGCGTTGGATTCGATGGCAAGCCCTGTGGATAGATCGGTTTCAAGGCCGTAGTTGATGGCGTATTTGGCCTGTTCGATGGCGATGGGTCCGGTTTCGAGAATCATGGCAGCCATTTTGTAAGCTTCCGTCAGAAGCTGATCCGGCTCGCAGATCTGGTTGGCAAGCCCGATGGTCAGCGCCTCGTCCGCCCCGACCCTTCGGCCGGTAAAGATCAGCTCCTTGGCCTTGCCTTTTCCCACCAACCGGGGGAGCCGCTGGGTGCCGCCGGCGCCGGGAATAATGGCCAGGCGGGTTTCGGTAAGTCCCATCAAGGCGGTTTTGGAGACGATCCGGATATCGGAGGCCAGCGCAAGCTCGGTGCCGCCTCCAAGTGCAATCCCGTTGACCGCGGCAATGACCGGTTTGTTCAGGTATTCGATGGCGGTAAACAGATTTCGAATGGTCAGGATATATTCCTTGACCTGGGCAGGGCTCAGGGTGGCCCTTTCCTTTAAATCCGCGCCGGAGCAGAACGCTTTTTCACCCGCGCCGGTAATAATGACAACACGGATATCCGGCATGAACCGGATTGCCTCCACTTGCTTCTGCAGGGTCCGAAGCAGATCGAAACTCAGCGAATTCATCACGGCCGGCCGGTTCAACGTCAGCAGGATCACTCCGTCCTTTTCTTCCTTCAGCAAGATATTCTCTTCCATAATTCTCCGGTAAAAATAAATTTTATATTTGGTGTCCGAACGTAAATGAACATCCGTACAAAATCCGGATAAAAAAATCCGGAACATGGCGTGTCAAAACGGCAAAATCATCCCTGGCATCAGCACCCGATATACCGTGAAATTACGATTCTCTGGACTTCGGATGTGCCTTCGCCGATTTCAAGCAGCTTCTGGTCCCGGAAGAACCGTTCGACGCCGTATTCCTTCATCAGTCCGTAGCCGCCGTGAATCTGAACCGCATGGTTCACTACCCGTCCCATGACTTCAGAACAGTAAAGTTTGGCCATGGCGGCCTCTTTTTCAAAAGGCCGGTGCAGGTTTCTGAGCCAGCAGGCTTTATACATCAGGTTTCGGGCGCATTCGATTTCCATGGCGCAGTCCGCCAGTTTAAAAGCGATTGCCTGGAATTTGCAGATCGGCTGACCGAACTGAACCCGTTCCCTGGCGTATTTCAGGGCGGCATCATAAGCCCCCTGTGCGCCGCCGAGTCCCATGGCTCCGATGGAAAGCCTTCCGCCGTCCAGGGTTTTGAGCATCTGGTGAAACCCGTCCCCGCGTTTGCCCAGAATACTGCTGTCCGGCACCCGTACATTGTCAAAATAAAGCTCGGCGGTGTTGGATGCGCGCCACATCAATTTTTTATGCATGGGAACGGCCTTGAACCCCGGCGTTCCGCTTTCAACCAGAAAACAGGTATATTCGGGCCTGCCATTGGAGCGGGTTCCGGTAATGGCCTGAACCGTAACGCCCATCGTCATTTCACTGGCGGCATTGGTGATAAATATTTTCGAACCGTTAATGATCCATTCATTTCCATCCCGGACCGCGGTGGTTTTGCTGCCGCCGGCGTCCGAACCGGCAGTCGGCTCCGTAAGGCCAAAACCCCAAAGCCCCTTGCCGGAGCAAAGTCCGGGGAGATATTTCCTTTTCTGGTCTTCGGAACCAAAATAATAAAGGGGGCCGATCCCCAGCGAATTTCCGGCGGCAACCGTTGCGGCCTGGGAGCCGTCAACTCTGGCAACCTCTTCCACGGCGATGATATATGACAGATAATCCATGCCCTGGCCGGCATAGTCTTCCGACACAAACATGCCAAAAAGACCGATGTCTCCCATTTTTCTGGTGAGTTCAGCGGAAAATGTTTCCGATTCGTCCAGATCCGCGGCTACGGGGGCGATTTCGCTAAGAGAAAACTTTCGGACTTCCTTTCGGATCATTTCCTGTTCTTTTGTAAGATCAAAATCCAACGGATTTCCTCCTTTTTCGACAACAATGGAAAGAACGGCGGTTAGTGTGTTGTTGGTAATCTGAACGAGCGCTCAGTCAAATTACTTTATCATGCCGATTTTAACTTTGTCAAGTGTTTATGAGAACAGCCAAGGGTCAGCTCCCCGTCCTTGAATTGCAGGCTTGCGTGGTGTATAGGGGGGTATATGATAACGGTGTGATCGGTAAGCGGAAGCCGGAAACCTGTTAACTGTAACCGATAACCCCATCCCCATTTCCATGAAAGACGGTCTGTTGGAGTCTCAAACTCAGGAATACCTGCAGCTTCTGGCCGGCGTATCCGCCGATCCTGGCGTCTATTTGATGAAAGATGCTTCCGGCAAGGTGATTTATGTGGGCAAGGCGCGGAATTTGAAGAAACGCCTGAATTCCTATTTCAACAGGCCGGAGCATCCGGACCGCAAAACCGCGGTTCTGGTGAAAAAAATCGCCGCCGTCGAAACCATCATCACGGCAACGGAAAACGAAGCCCTGATCCTGGAATCGACGCTGATTAAAAAGCATCGGCCCCGGTACAATGTGATTTTAAAAGACGATAAACGCTACCCGTCACTTCGGTTGGACATCACAAGCCCCTGTCCCAATTTGACGGTGGTTCGAAAAATCGTCAGGGACGGCGCCCTGTATTTCGGGCCGTATACCTCGCCGTCCGCGGTTTATCAGACCCTGAAAATCATCAACAAGACGTTCAAACTTCGAAAATGCAAGGATCGGACATTCAGGACCCGGACAAGACCCTGCCTGAATTATCAGATCGGTTCCTGCCCGGGGCCGTGTTGCCTCAAGATCGATCCGGACGCGTACCGGGAAATGGTGCGGGAAGTTGTTCTGTTTTTAAGGGGAAGAACGCCGGATCTTGTTGCGAAATTGAAACAGGATATGCAGGCCGCCGCACGGGAAAGGCAGTATGAACGGGCTGCCGAAATCCGTGATAAACTCTTTGCCATTGAAACGACCCTGGAGAAGCAGATTGTGGTTATGCCCGATTTTCTGGATCGGGACGTTATCGGTTTTGCAAGGTCTCCGGCCGATGCGATTGTAACTCTTCTCTTTGTCCGGGCCGGGCATCTGGTGGGATCCAGAAATTTCCATTTTTCCGAAATCCTGGCATCCGATGCGGAATTGATCGGATCATTCATTCAGCAATTCTATGAGCAGAGCACCCATATTCCGGATGAAGTTCTGGTCCCCGCGGCCTTTGACGGTATGGATGTGATTCAGCAATGGTTGACGGACTTAAAGAAAGCCGGGGTCGAAGTGCTCCGGCCCCAGAGAGGACCCAAGGTCCACTTGATTCATATGGCCGAGCAGAATGCCGGAAATGAACTGAAAAACCGCATCGAGGACAGGTTAAGCGATCAGAACCTGCTGCTGCGCCTTCAGAAACAGTTGGGCCTTGTCAGACTGCCGGTGCGTATCGAGTGCTTTGACAATTCCAATATTTCCGGTGCGCAGCCGGTTTCAGCGATGGTGGTATTTGAACAAACCCGGCCCAAAAAATCCGATTATCGAAAATACCGTATCAAAACCGTTTCCGATCCCGATGATTACGCGACCATGGCAGAAGTTCTCAAACGGCGGTATGGCGGCGGCGAAGGTTCTGCGCCGTTTCCGGATCTGTTGATGGTTGACGGCGGAAAAGGGCAGCTTGGAATTGCCGTATCCGTGATGGCGGAGCTGAATCTGTCGGGCCGGTTTGATGTGATCGGCATTGCCAAAAAAGATGATCTGAAAGGGGAAACCCAGGATAAAATCTATAAGCCGGGCCGGCTCAATCCGGTGAATCTGGACAGGGACGCCGGTCTTCTTCTTTTTCTACAGCGAATCCGGGATGAAGCCCACCGGTTTGTCATTACCTATCACCGCGCAAGGCGGGGAATTGCGGCGATCCGTTCGGTGCTGGATTCCATTCCCGGTGTCGGGCCGAAAAGAAAGCAGGCGCTTCTTAAGCATTTCGGCAGCATCAAGGCCATCCGGAACGCATCAATCGAGGAGTTGAGCCAGGCGCCGGGGATGAATCGAAAAACTGCCGAAATTCTTCAAAGCCGGCTCTCAATTCCATTGACAGAAGAAAAATAGAGACGTAAAGGTTATCGACCGTATTTTGAGAATATTTCCGCCTCTTTTAAAAAGCGGGGCCAGGGGGGATTCAGGCGGCATGCGGAAAATCCCTGCTCAGTCACCCTTTTCCAAGTGGTGAAATTTTCATCTTACAGGTTTAAACAAATCAGAAGTAACGCAATTGTTAAAAAAAGGAATTTCGAATGGAACCGACAGTTTCTCTTGAACAAGAAACCCTGGAGTCTGAAGAAGCCGCGGAACCTCCGCTCCTGACATCTTTCTGCAGTTCAAGGTCCAGGGCTTTTCTCAATAACCATTATTCAAATGCATCCCTTGCCCAGTGGAACGACTGGCGCTGGCAGCTCAAGAACAGCATCACGGATGTTGCGTCGCTGTCGCGGCTCATCACCCTGTCCCCCAAAGAATGCAGCATGCCGGATATCCACCCGCGGAACCTGCCCCTTCGCATCACCCCTTATTATGCATCGCTTCTGGATCCTGACAATTCCGAGCATCCGCTGCGAAGATCCGTGATTCCCACTTGCGATGAATTCGTCTTTTCCCCCGGAGAAAGCAGGGACCCCCTGTGCGAAGACGACCACACGCCGGTTCCGGGTCTGGTGCACCGGTATCCGGACCGGGTGCTGTTTCTGGTTACCGGCACCTGTTCGACCTTCTGCAGGTATTGCACCCGATCGCGGATGGTCGGAAAACGTGACAACGCGGCTAATAACCCTTCCCGGTGGTCGGCCGCCATTGAATACATCCAGGCCCATCCGGAGGTCAGGGATGTGCTCATATCGGGCGGAGATCCGTTAATGCTTGCGGACGATGCGCTGGAGTCGATCGTTCAAAGGGTTCGGCGCATCCGTCATGTGGAGATGATCCGCATCGGAACCAAAATGCCCGTGGCGCTTCCCCAGCGGATTACATCTTCCCTGGTATCGATGCTGAAAAAATATCACCCCCTGTGGATGAGTATCCACGTAACGCATCCGGAAGAGCTGACGCCGGAATTTGAGGCCGCCTGCGCCAGACTGGCGGATGCCGGAATTCCGCTGGGCAGTCAGACGGTGCTGCTAAAAGGGGTCAACGACAGCATTTCGCCCCTCAAAGCGCTGATGCACGGGCTGATTAAATTCCGCGTCAAACCCTATTACCTGTATCAGTGCGATCCGATCCCCGGCTCTTCGCATTTTCGCACGCCCGTGTCAAAGGGGCTCGATATGATTCAGGGGCTGAGGGGCCATACCAGCGGTTATGCCGTGCCAACCTTTGCAATCGATGCCCCTGGCGGGGGAGGGAAAATACCGCTGCTTCCGGAATATGTGATCGGCCGGGATGAAAACGGCATTCTTCTGAGAAATTATGAAGGAAAGATTTTCTGCTATCCGGACAAGGAATAAGCGGGCAGTTGTCCGTGTCTGGCTGCTATCTGGCATTAACAGGTGATATTTTAGGGGCGAATGATTATTCGCCCCTAAAAAATATCCGGATGGCCGAAATGATGATCCAGCCGAACAGTTAAGCCAGCTTTTTCAACACGCCTTTCAGTTCTTCTACCGCGGCCGCTGATTTCTGAAGCGCTGTTTTTTCCGCATCCAGCAGTTTGATTTCAATGATTTGTTCAACGCCTTTGGCGCCGAGTTTGACGGGAACGCCGATAAACAGATCCTGAAACCCGTATTCTCCCTGAAGCAGAACCGCGCAGGGAAGGATTTTTTTCTTGTCTTTCAGGATGGATTCCGCCATCTCAACCGCTGCGGATGCCGGGGCATAATAGGCGCTGCCGGTTTTCAGCAGACTGACGATTTCCGCTCCTCCCGTGGCCGTTCGTTTGACCAGGGCGTCAATGCGCTCCTTGGACATCAGCTCGGTAATCGGAATTCCGGCTACCGTGGAATAGCGGGGCAGGGGAACCATGGTGTCGCCATGGCCGCCCAGAACAAAAGCATGCGTGTTTTCAACGGAGACATTCAGCTCCATGGCGATAAAGGCTCTGAAACGCGCGGAATCCAGGACTCCGGCCATGCCGATAACCCGGTTCTTGGGGAAACCGCTGGCTTCATACGCCACATGGCACATGGCATCGAGCGGATTGCTGACAACGATGATGATGGCATTGGGGGAATATTTGGCCACTTCCTGGGAAACTTTTTTGACGATGCCGGCATTGACGCCGATCAGATCGTCCCGGCTCATGCCGGGTTTTCGGGGGATTCCGGCGGTGATGATGACGATGTCCGATCCTGCCGAGGCTTCATAGCTGTTGCTGCCCAGAAGATGAGCGTCGTGCTTTTCAATGGGCGCGGCTTCCGCCAGGTCCAGGGACTTTCCCTGGGGAACGCCTTCGACAATGTCGATCAGAACGACGTCGCA
>JBBIPX010000155.1:0-7549 GCA_037442625.1 Desulfobacteraceae bacterium | reverse complement strand
TTCTAACACCTTTTTACCATCTAACGAAGGAGGTAACATTGGGCTTAGACATTTTCAAAGAAACGTACGCCGGCGGTATCAAGGAAATCACTTTGGGCAAAGGCGCCAAGGCGGTGACCGTCGGAGGAGAAACTTGTTATCCGTTCTATCAGTTTGAAGGCAAGATGGCCAACAAACCCAGAATCGCCATGGAAGTCTGGGATATCACCCCGGAAGACTGGGCGGAAGCCGCATTATCCCATTTCAAGGACGTGGCGTCGGACCCGGCGGCCTGGGCAAAAAAATGCGTCAGTCAGTTCGGGGCGGAAATGATCGTCCTTCAACTGAAGAGCATCGATCCCAATGCCAACAATGCCAGCCCGGAAGAAGCGGCTGCAACCGTCAAAAAAGTTCTGGCGGCCATCGACGTGCCGCTGATTGTCTGGGGCTGCGCCAATGTCCAGAAAGATGAAGCGGTTTTCAAAAAAGTCGCTGAAGACTGCCAGGGCGCCAATCTCGTCATCGGGCCGGTGGAAGATAAAAACCACAAGGGGATCGGGGCGGCCGCCATGGGATATGGCCACACCGTGATTTCCTCTTCTCCCATTGACGTCAACCTTGCCAAGCAGATCAACATCCTTCTGGAAAACCTGGGCATGCCTTCCAGCCGCATGATCATCGATCCCACCACCGGCGGTCTGGGCTATGGCCTGGAATATTCCTACTCCGTGATGGAGCGTCTCCGGATGGCCGCCATGGCCCAGGGAGACGACAAACTGCAACTGCCCATCATCAACAATCTGGGGAATGAAGTTTGGAAGTGCAAGGAAGCCAAGCAGTCGGCAGCGGACGCACCGACCCTTGGGGATCCTGAAAAACGCGGCATCCTGATGGAAGCCGTCGGGGCCGTCACCTATCTGATGGCGGGCTCCGATATTCTCATCATGCGTCATCCCGAGGCCATCCGCATGGCCAAAGCCTTTATCGAACTACTGATGGCCGGCGGGAAAGCAACCGATGTTGCACCGGCCAAAAAGCAACTGGATGATGTGGAATTGAACCTCGCGGCCCTGTCTCCGGCACCGGACCTGTCGATTGAAGCGGAAAAAGCCAAGGCGGCGGCGCCGGCGGCCGCCAAGGCGGAAGCTCCCAAGGCAGCGGAAGCACCTAAGGCTGCGCCCGCCAAAGTCGAAGTCAAGGCGGCCCCGCAACCCGAGGCCAAGACCGCGGCAGCGCCCGTAGTGGACACCGCCGCCCTGGAAGCCAAAGCAAAGGCGGATGCCGATGCCAAGGCCAAAGCAGATGCGGATGCCGCTGCCAAGGCTGCGGCGGCTGCAAAAGCCAAGCTGGAGGCCGATGTAAAGGCCAAAGCCGATGCGGATGCAAAAGCCAAGGCCGACGCGGATGCAAAAGCCAAAGCGGAAGCTGCCGCCGAAGTCGCCAAACGCGAAGCTGAAGAAGACGCCATCCGTCAGCAGAGAGCCAAGGAGCGAGAAGCCCGCATGGCTGAAGACAAGGCCGGAAAGGGTGAGGCTGTTTCTCTGACGCCGGCTGCCGAACAGAAGACGGCTGCCGCCAAAATCCTGGAACAATTGAATCGCATTCATCGCAGAGTTTGATAAATATATTTTGTCCGGCAATTTTTCCATGATGCCAGGATTGCCGGTATACCCTATAATGATGAGGAGAACCTCAAAATGGCAGAATTAAAAAAAGTAGCGGAAGCCAAAGAAGTCAAAGAACCCAAAGCGCCCAAACTGGCCGATCCGGTCGGCGCATCCATTGATATCGCCACCCAGGAAATGATCCGGCGGGCCCAGGAACTGGGCGTAGAAACGGTGTTTGATCGTGCCGTATCCATGAAGCCCTGCAACATCGGTATCCAGGGAACCTGCTGCAAGAACTGCGCAATGGGCCCCTGCCGTCTGCCCCTGACCAAATCCGACACCGACGGGCCGGATGAGCGCAAAGGCCTTTGCGGCGCAACCGCCAACACCATCGCCGCCCGTAACTTCGCCCGCATGGTGGCGGCCGGTGCATCGGCCCACTCGGATCACGGCCGCGGGGTTGCCGAAGTATTCATGTCCGTTGCCAAAAAAGAAACCCACGATTACAGCATCAAAGATCCGCAGAAACTGATCGCCATTGCGCCGTTTCTGGATGTTGCCACGACGGTTGAAGTCGACGGCAAAACCGTTGACCGGGATCTGGATGAAATCGCCCTGGAAGTGGCTGAAAATGCCTTGAATGAATGGGGGAAGCCATCCGGCGAGCTGAGATATCTGAAAAGGGCGCCCGCGCCCCTGTATGAAAGATGGAAAAAACTGGGCGTGCTGCCCCGGAACATCGACCGGGAAACCGTTGAAATCATGCACCGCACCCACATGGGCGTGGATCAGGACTACAAAAACCTGGTCAAGCAGTGCACCCGCTGCGCTCTTGGCGACGGCTGGGGCGGATCCATGCTGGCCACCGATCTTCAGGACGTCATGTTCGGAACCCCGTTTCCGCTCCAGTCCGAAGCCAACCTGGGCATCATGAAGGAAGATCATGTCAACATCATCATCCACGGCCATGAGCCCATCCTGTCCGAAATGATTGTTGCCGCGGCCCAGTCCAAGGAAATGATCGAGTATGCCAAAACCAAAGGCGCCAAAGGCATTCAGCTCGGCGGCATCTGCTGTACCGGAAATGAAATTTTGCAGCGCCACGGCGTTCCGCCCGCAGGCACATTCCTGCAGCAGGAACTGGCCATTATCACCGGCGCCTGCGACGCCATGGTCGTTGATGTGCAGTGCATTTTCCAGAACCTGGCCAATGTCGCCAAATGCTTTCATACAAAACTCATCACCACCCACCCCATCGCCAAGATGGAGCAGGACAATGCCATCCACATCGAATTTGACGAACACCACGCCATGGAAGACGCCAAACGCATCGTAACGATGGCCATCGACAATTTCACCAACCGCCGGGTCGAAGTCATGATTCCCCGCCAGAAAGCCACCCAGATCGCCGGCTTTGGCGTTGAATCCATTAAATATCATTTGGGCGGAACCTTCCGCGGCGACTATTACACCTTGAACGACAACATCATCAACGGCCGCATCCGCGGCATTGCCGGCGTGGTCGGCTGCAACAACGCCAGAACCCGGCACAATGAAGCCCATATCGCCATCGTCAAGGAGCTCATCAAAAACGACGTCATCGTTCTGACCACGGGCTGCAACGGCATCGCCTGCGCCATGGAAGGACTGCTGTCTCCGGAAACCGCTGCCGTTTTCTGCGGCCCCGGGCTTGCCGAAGTCTGCGAAACCGTCGGTATTCCGCCCGTCCTGCACCTTGGCTCCTGCGTGGACAACAGCCGGATCCTTCTGGCCGCCACCGAAGTCGTCAAAGCCGGGGGCCTGGGCAAGGACATCTGCGATCTGCCCGCGGCCGGAAGCGCGCCCGAATGGATGAGCGAAAAAGCCATCAGCATCGGCCATTATTTCGTGACATCCGGTGTTTATACGGTATTCGGCCTCCATCTGCCCATGAGCGGCGCACCGGTTTTCCAGGATTACATGTACAATGACCTGGAAAAAATCTACGGCGGCATGTGGGACTGCGAAGCCGATCCCATCAAACATGCCCACAAAATGATTGCGCACATCGACAAGAAGCGCAAAGCCCTCGGCATCGACAAGGCCAGGGAGCGTGTACTGATGGATATGGCGGATCGCCAGAAGCTGGAAACCGCTTAATCCGGGAACTTGGGGGAAATGGCGAATCCATTTTCGCCTTCTCCCCTGCCATGATTTGAATTCAATCTAAGTCCTCAACGAAGGAGGAGTTTCTATGTCAAGATTAGTTGCATTTGCGGCCATTCAGGGCGGCTACAATATTGTTTCGAAAGTCGAAGGTAAATACAAAAAGGCTTTGGCGACCTATAACGCCGACACCAAGGTCGGTTTTCCCAACACGGCATATTACCTGCCGGTCATTTACTCCCTTCTGGGCATGAAGGTCGAAACCCTGGAAGACATGAAAAAACCGCTGGATTTCGCCCGCGGTCTGCTGCCCCCGCATGTCAAGGGCGCACACCACCTGCCCTATCTGGGGCCGCTGCTGGACGCCGGCATGGCCGCGCTGCTGGCCTTTGAAATCGAGGAGGCCCTTCGGTACCTGACGGACCCGGATTATTATCTCCATTCCGAAGACATCGACGAAACCAGCGGCAAGATCTGGCTTGGAGCCGCCGATGACACCGTGTTCAGAAAACGCGGCGTTGAGTTTGTGGATGGCTCCGCACCCGGCTTTGCCGCCATCGTGGGCGCAGCCCCGGATCCCGAAACCGCCAAGATGATCGTTGAAGAATACCAGAAACGCAGTCTCTATATTTTCCTTGCCGCCAATCAGAACGGCACCACCGTTGCCGAGCAGCTCCTTGAAGCCGGCGTTCAGATCGGCTGGAATACCCGTATCGTTCCCTTCGGTCCGGATATTTCATCCGCCATTTTCGCGCTTGGCTTTGCCAACCGCGCGGCCATGGCCTTCGGCGGGATCAAGCCCGGCGACTACAAGACCATGCTGCTTTACAACAAAAACCGGATTTTCGCCTTCGTCAATGCCCTTGGCGATGTGAACGCGGAATGGGCCGCGGCAGCCGCAGGCTGCGTCAACTGGGGTTTCCCGACCCTGGCCGACACCGATATTCCGGAAATTCTGCCGACCGGTATCTGTACCTACGAGCATGTTGTCGCCAACGTCAAGCATGAAGAAATGGTCCAGAAATCCGTTGAAGTCCGGGGGTTGAAGGTTACGGTTTCCAAGATCGACATCCCCTGCGCATTCGGCCCGGCCTATGAGGGCGAGCGCGTTCGCGGCGCGGATCTCTACTGCCAGTGCGGCGGCGGCAAGACCCAGTGCACCGAGCTTGTCAAAATGGCGGAAATGGGTGAAATCGAAGATGGAAAAGTCATCGTCGACGGACCGGATCTGAAGGATGTGAAACCGGGCGGCACGTTCTCTCTGGGCATTTATGTTCAGGTGGCGGGCCGGGAGTTCCAGACCGATTTTGAACCCATCATCGAGCGGCAGATTCACCATCTCATCAATTACATCCAGGGCATCATGCATATCGGGCAGCGGGATATTTCCTGGGTCCGGGTCAGCAAGGCCGCCGTGGACAAGGGTTTTACATTGAAAGATATCGGCGTTGTGCTTCACGCCAAGTTCCACCAGGATTTCGGCAAAATTCTGGACAAGGTTCAGGTCACGCTCTACACCAAAAAAGAAGATGTGGACAAAATGACCGCCCGGGCCCGCGCCGAATACAAAACGCGTGATGAACGGGTTGAGAAGATGACCGACGAGGCGGAGCAAATTTTCTACTCCTGCACGCTGTGCCAGTCCTTTGCGCCCAACCATGTCTGCACCGTCAGCCCGGAGCGAACCGGTCTGTGCGGCGCATACAACTGGATGGACTGCAAGGCGTCCTTTGAAATCAATCCCACGGGGCCCAATCAGCCCATTGAAAAAGGGGAATGTCTGGACCCGGTTCTGGGACAGTTCAAGGGCGTCAATGAGTTTGTCAAGAAAGCCTCCCGCGGGGCCGTAGACCGTTACAATCTTTACTCCATGGTCACGGATCCCATGACAACCTGCGGATGCTGCGAATGTATCGCAGCCACCCTTCCCACCTGTAACGGCGTTATGACCGTCGGCCGCGATTATGCCGGCGAGACGCCCTGCGGCATGAAGTTCACCACACTGGCCGGAGTCATGGGCGGCGGGGCTTCTTCACCGGGTTTTGTCGGGCATTCCAAATACAACATTACCCAGAAAAAATTCATCAAGGGTGACGGCGGCCTTCAGCGCATGGTCTGGATGCCGAAAATGCTGAAAGAAGAGCTCAAAGAAAGAATCGTCAAACGCGGAGAAGAGATGGGGATTTCCAATTTCTACGACATGATCGCCGATGAGACCGTGGGCATCACCGAAGAAGAAATCATGCCTTTTCTCCAGGAAAAAGGCCACCCGGCCCTGTCCATGCCATCGATCATCGGCGGTTGATAGGTTCGGTACCATGAACTGAAAATGGAGAAGCCGAAGACTGCACGACATCCGTCTTCGGCCATCCGTTATCCGTCATCGGTCTGAAAGCCTGCTTATTGTATGGTGTTTCATGCGCCAACAACATTTCCGGACGACACTGACCATCACTGGCGTCCCTTGTGAATACAAATAAGGAGATAACAATGGCATTAACCGGTATTCAGATTTTCAAACTTCTGCCGAAAACCAACTGCAAGGAATGCGGGGTTCCCACCTGTCTGGCCTTTGCCATGAACCTGGCCTCCGGCAAGGCGGAACTGGATAGCTGCCCCTATGTATCCGAAGAAGCCAGAGAAAAACTGGCTGAAGCCTCCGCCCCGCCCATTCGGCCTGTCGCCATCGGCAAAGGGGTTCGGGCAATGACTTCCGGCGGAGAGACCGTTCTTTACCGCCACGAGAAAACGTTTTTCAATAAAACCGGCCTGACGGCGATGGTCGAATCCGGCATTCCGGTCGCCGATCTCAAGGCCAAGCTGACGGTATGGAATGCTTTCCAGTATGAGCGTGTCGGCCTGAATCTGAGGCCGGAGCTGGTTGCCTTGAAAGATGTCAACGGCGACAAGGCGGCATTTGCGGAAAAAGCCAAGCTGATCGCCGAAACATCGGAATTCAATCTTGTCCTGATGACGGGCGATGCCGCCGTCATGAAGGCTGGGATCGAAGCCTGCAAATTCAAAAATCCCCTGTTGTATGCAGCCACCGCCGCCAACGTTGACGCCTTCGGCGCGCTGGCCAAGGAAAACAATCTGCCGCTTGCGGTAAAGGCGGATACCGTTGAAGCCCTCATTCCGCTGACCACCAAGCTGACCGAAATGGGATTGAAAGACCTGGTCATCGATTCCGGCTCCCGGGAGATAAAACAGGCGCTGGAAGACCAGATCGTGATCCGGCGGGCCGCCTTGAAACAGGGCAACCGGGCGCTGGGTTTTCCGACCATTGCCTTCCCCTGCGAAATGGCATCCAATCTGGATATGGAAACCCTGATCGCCGGCATGCTGATCGCCAAATACGCGGCGATCGTGGTGCTTTCCGATTTCAAGGGAGAGTCCCTGTTCCCGCTGCTTCTGGAGCGGCTCAACATCTTCACCGATCCGCAGCGGCCCATGACCGTGACCGAAGGAATCTACGAAATCGGCAACCCGAACGAGAATTCGCCGGTTCTGGTAACCACCAACTTCGCCCTTACCTATTTTATCGTATCCGGCGAGATCGAAGGCAGCAGGGTTCCGGCATGGCTTCTGATCAAGGATTCCGAAGGTCTGTCGGTCATGACGGCCTGGGCCGCCGGCAAGTTCTCCGGCGATGACGTCGGCATGTTCGTGAAGAAAAGCGGTATCGCAGACAAGGTCAAACACAAGGAGCTGATTATTCCGGGTTATGCTGCGGCGATTGCCGGAGACGTGGAAGAAGAACTCTCGGGATGGACCATTACGGTCGGCCCCAGAGAAGCGGCCCATATTCCGGCGTTTTT
>JBBIPX010000154.1:0-7554 GCA_037442625.1 Desulfobacteraceae bacterium | reverse complement strand
ACCACGCGGGTGAGCCCTTTTTCGCGGATGGTGCGAATCAGCGCCGCCGATCCTTCCGGCGTGCAGGCCGAAGCAAGAACCTCGGCATGTTCGATGTGCGGCCGGCTGCGGAGTCCGGTGATATGGTCGCTTAACTCATCGGACCATCCCAGGGCGTCGTTGCACCGGCAGACGAAAACGCCCAGGCGGATTTCCGGAGAAAGCCGGGGATCCGGGGGGGAAAATGCCAGGCCGTGCCCCTTCAGCCGCTGGGAGCCGCCGCCGAGAAGCAGCATGGCATCGGCAGCGGCTGCAAAGCCCCGGAGCGTCATGGCGTGGACATCGTTTTTTGCGGTTTTGGTGCTGTAGGCGCGCAGGATGTCATCTCCCTTGATGCCGGGCGCGATATCGGGGTCTGCGATAATGACGATGCCGGCCTGAGCGATAAGCTCTTCGGAAACCGCTTCGTGCCGGATGGCCCCTGCGGCCGCGCAGACATTCACGCACTCGAGGCATTCGGAGCAGACCCCGCACTGAAGGCATCTGGCCGCCTCAAGGCAGACCTGAGAGGCGCTCAGCCCCAGGGCGACTTCCGCAAAATTGCCTTCACGCGCCGCCGGCTGCCTCTCCGGCATATGGGCTCTGGCAAGAGAGGGAATGTCGGGCGTGATGGCTGAAAAATCCTTGTCTTGCGGCCTTTTCGGCAACCGGCTGGATACCTTCTCTTCTCCCAGCCGGTGGTGCACCGCGCGGGCCGCATTCCTGCCGGAAGCCATGGCCTTGACGACGGAAGAAGGTCCCCGGGCGGCGTCTCCTGCGGCATACACGCCGGCAATGCCGGTGCAGGCATCGTCATTGGTCAGGATCATGCCGTTTGGACGCAGCTCGGTAAAAGGCCCGAACACCTGCGGATCGGCAGTCTGGCCGATGGCGACAAAGGCGCTGTCAAAATCCAGATCAAATGGCCTTGATTCCGGAACCAGGACCGGCCAGGCAATTCCCGCAGCATCCGGCGGACCGGGCCGGGTGGCTGCGCAGCGAAGCGCGCCGAGCTTTCCGCCCGATCCGGTAAAGGCCACAACTTTCAAGCTGTCCTTGATGATGATGCCTTCTTCCCTGGCAGCCGCGACCTCATCGGTATCGGCCGGAATGAGCGCTTCCGGAAACCACGAGAGAACGGTCACCTTGGCGCCAAGGCGGCTCAGGGTTCTTGCCAGATCAAAGGCGGCGTTTCCGTCCCCGATCACGGCAGAAGTGCCTTTGACTTTCTTGATTTCGCCCCGGTAAATCCGGACCAGGAAATCCAGACAACCCTCGACACCTTTCAACTCTTCGCCGGGAACGCCAAGTTTGCGATCTTTCCAGACACCGATGGCCAAAATGACGGCCGCAAATTCCTTTTTGAGTTCGCCGAAGCCGCCTGACAGATCCACGGGTGTGCCGGTTCTGAATGTTACGCCCAGTTTCCGAATGAAATCAATTTCCAGGTCCAGGATATCCCTTGGCAGCCGATGGGGCCCCAGACCGTATCGCAGCAGACCCCCCGCAAGTGCTTCCTTCTCGAAAACCGTTACCGGATATCCGAGGCGGGCCAGATCCGCGGCTGCGGCAAGGCCGGCAGGACCGGATCCGATAATGGCAATGCGTTGCAATCTATGCGGAGCCTCACGTTTTTCGACATCCCTGGGGTGAGAAATCTCGTAGTCCGCGACAAAACGCTTGATATCCCGGATGGCGACGGGCTGGTCCAGTTCCGACCGCCGGCAGGCGATCTCGCACGGATGCGTGCAGACCCTGCCGCAGATGCCGGGAAGGATGTTGTCCCTGCGGATCAGATCCAGGGCTTCCGGAAACTTTCCGGCCTTGGCAAGGGCCACGTATCCCTGGGCGTTAACGCCGAGGGGGCAGTTGGCCTGACACAGGGGCTGACGGCGCTTGTCGATGACGGGATGGCCGGGAAGACTCTGCCTGCCGCCGGATCGGATGGGTTTAGATCCATCCGGTGATACCGCCGGACACGCTTCCATGCAGCGCCCGCAAAGGGTGCAGCGGTCCGGGTCGATAAAGGCCGCGGGTCTGTTGATGTGGGCGCAGAATCCTTGCGGCGTGTGCTTCAGCGAGCGGATGTTTCCGGGAAACACGCAGCGGATGTGCGGATTTCGAAGAATCCGCAAAAGGCCCGGCCGGTGCGCGTAGTTCAGGGGGACACCGGAGGAAAGGCGCCACGCTTCGCGGGACAGCTTCTGATTCAAATCCGGGTCCGAATCCACCAGGGTGACGGGAACGCCGATTTCGCCCAGCTTGTTGGTCGCGGCAATTCCGGCCGGCGTTGCACCGATGACCAGCACCCGGTACAGGCGATCTTTGGGGTTTTTCATCCGAGGGGTCCTTTCTTGCCTTCTGCTTTTTTCCGGAGCCCCTTGAGCGTGGCCAGGCCGAAATCATGTCCCTTGTCAAATGCAGTCAGGTTCAGCGTCTCCGTTCCCTTGGGAACAGAGCCCGAAACCGTGCTTCGGGCGGCATCCAGCGAGATTGCCCGGGTGATTGCCGTAAAAAAACCCACCATGACGATATTGGCCATCATCTTTCTGCCAAGCTCCTCTGCAATGCGTGTCGCCGGTACCGCAAAACAGCGGCTGCAAGTGGTCACACCCGGATTTACCAGATTCTGATCCACGATCAAAATGCTGGTCTCCTTGATCAGGTCGGCGTATTTGTCAAATCCTCCCTGGGACATGCACACCAGGATGTCGGGCCGGCGCACATAAGGGAAATGGATGAACCCGTCGGAGATGATCACCTGGGCGCTGCACGCGCCGCCGCGGGCCTCGGGCCCGTAAGACTGGGTCAGCGTGCTTTCCTTGTGGTCGATGAGGCTTGCGGCCTTTCCAACGATCTGGCCTGCCAGTACGATGCCCTGGCCCCCAAAACCCGTAATGACGATTTCCATTTTGTGACCGGCACTCGGTTTTGATGTCATAGAAATTCCAGAATTCAATTAATTAACCAAATTGCGGGCGGCAGGTCCTGTCGTAATTCTCCGAAAAAGTCGGCCGGTCCAGATCGATAAATTTCCCCAGCGTAATGCTGTTCCCAAAATCCATCACCGCATCCATGGGATGCGCGCCGTTTTTGATGACCGTTCGCTCCTGATAGATCTTTAAGGTATCCAGCGACTTTTCCTTGTTCTTTCGCCCATAGCCGGTCGGGCAGGGCGCCAGCACCTCGATAAAGGAAAAGCCCCGCCGGTTCAGGGCTTCTTCAATGGATTTGGTCAGATCCCGCGTGTGCAGGATGGTCCACCGGGCCACATAGGTGGCCCCCGCTGCAAAGGCCAGAAGGGGAAGGCTGAAGGGCGGGTCCGGGTTTCCCCGGGGGGTGGTGGTGGTCTTGGCCATGCAGGGGGTGGTGGCCGCCGCCTGGCCGCCGGTCATGCCATAGATCAGGTTGTTCACGCAGACCACCGTGATGTCCATGTTGCGGCGGGCCGCATGGATAAAGTGATTCCCGCCGATGGCGAACAGATCGCCGTCCCCGCTGAACACCACGACATTCAGCTCCGGATTGGCCAGCTTCATGCCGCTTGCAAAGGGAATGGCCCTGCCGTGCGTGGTATGATAGGAATCCAGCCGGGTATATCCGGCCCCGCGGCCCGAACATCCGATGCCGGAAACCATCACCGTTTTATTCAGATCGATGCCGCTTGTCTGCATCGCGACCATGCACGAAGAAAATGCCGTCCCGATACCGCACCCCGGGCACCAGATATGGGGAATGCGGTCTGTTCGCAGCAGCGCATCCAGTGGATGATTCGGGGGATGATCTGGCAGATGTTTCGGCCGGTTTTTCACTTTTTCCATTTCCACTCCCAGTTATCGGTTGACCTTGGCCTAAAATGCCGTTTTAAGGGTCTCGACGATCCGCTCCGGCGCAATGACCGCTCCTCCCGGATGCCCGACCAGAACCGCGGGAACCCTGTCGCCGGCGCATCGTTGAACTTCCAGGTGAATCTGCCCCAGGTTGATCTCGACCGTCACAAATCCGCGCACCCTTTCGGCCAGCTTTCGAATCTGCTGTTCCGGAAAGGGCCAGACGGTGACCAGCCGGAGAAGGCCCGCCTGGATGCCCTGGTCCCTGGCCTCATCCACCGCAGCCAGACTGCTTCTGGCCGAGATGCCATAGGACACGATGACGATTTCGGCATCCTCCAGCCGGTAGCCTTCCGTCCGGATGATGTCATCCAGGTTGTTTTGGATCTTAAGGGTCAAGCGGCCCATCATCTCGATCTGCGTTTCAACGTTCATGCCGGGGTAGCCCCGCTCATCATGCGTCAGGCCGGTCACATGAATGCCGTAGCCGTCTCCGGCAATGGCCATCGGCGCAACCCCGTTCGGCCCCGGCTGGAAAGCCTTGAAGCGGTCCTTTCTGCCCTTGGGCGCCGGCCGGTGCCGCAGCTTGATGGCGCCTGCCTCCGGAATGACCACCCGCTCGCTCAGGTGCCCCGTGACCTCATCCGTCATGACCAGAACCGGAGTCCGGTAGGTTTCGCTCAGGTTAAAGGCCGTGATCGTCAGGTAGAAAAGCTCCTGCGGCGATGCCGGGGCAAGGGCGATGATTTCATAGTGCCCGTGCGACCCCCACCTGGCCTGCATCATGTCCCCCTGCCCCCCGAGCGTGGGCAGGCCCGTGGAAGGGCCGGCCCGCTGAACATTGACCACCACGCACGGGGTTTCCGTGCAGATGCCGAGCCCCAGGTTTTCCATGATCAGGCTGAAACCGGGGCCTGAAGTTGCGGTCATGCTCTTGACCCCGGCGCAGGAAGCCCCCAGAATCGATGCCATGGCGGCGATTTCATCCTCCATTTGAACAAAGGTGCCGCAGACGTCGGGAAGACGGGATGCCATATGTTCGGCAATCTCGGTTGCCGGAGTTATGGGATACCCCCCGAAAAAAAGGCACCCTGCCGCCAGGGCACCCTCCGCGCAGGCGACATCGCCCGTCATGAAATGTTCACCAGTCAGCACAGCAGGTTTCATACTATCGCTTTCATTTGAGTGGGGGATCAGCCGTGTGAATTGTTTGAAAACTCCGGAAGAACGGCCGCTGCCGGCAGTTCCGGCGGAATTTCCAGTGAGTATATGGCAAAATCCGGGCAGATCGTTTCGCAGTAATGGCAGTTTACGCAGTCATCCGGCTTTTTGACAAGGGGCGGGTGGTATCCTTTGACATTGTATCGGGGAGACAGTTCAAGCACATTGCGGGGGCAGTAGGCAATACAATAGCCGCAGCCCTTGCATCTTTCTTCAAGAATCACCACGATTCCACGGGAAACCGCAATTTCATTCGAATCCAGAGGAACACGCCAATATTTCATATGCGCCCTTTACGATACTGAATACGGAATGTCCGGAAGATGAGACATGGGATCAACTCCGCTGAAAGGCCCTTGGAACAAAAATGGGCAGGATGTGTTGCAATACACGGAATTATTCGAGCATGTCAAGTTAAATTTGTTCTTGAATTCATTTGCTCCGGGGTTGGGGTGATAATTTCACCGGGGGTATCCTCATGGTTGCCGGTTTGTGCAGAAAATAAACTTCTGCAATTGCCAAGAGGTTTTGCAGATCAATGACAAGAAGGATCGCCGCGGCCGGGAAGGGACAGAAAGCGCTTGTCATGCGCCATCTGCTTCAACTCCGCTTCACGGGCCTCATACTCGCCCAGGTGGGCGCGCATCAGGCTCTTCCACAGTTTTCCATGGTTTGGAATAAAAAAGTGCAGCAGTTCATGGACGATGACGTAGTCCCACAGCTCGGTTTTCAGACCGAGCAGATCCGCGTTGAAGTTCAGGTGGCCGCTGGTGGAGCAAGAAGCCCATTTGTTTCTCATCGGCCGCACCCCGAGCCAAACGACATCCACCCCGAGTATCCCGGCCCAGTGCCCTACCCGCTCCTTGAACGCCGCCTTTGTATCCGGATTGCCCATGAATTAAATCCGCTCTGCCTTTTCAAGGACGCGGAACAGATCGTTCACCAATGCGGTGACCGCGCCAAGGTCGTCACATTCCGCAAAGACGGCAAACGTAACCTTCTTGCGCAGCTCCCGGAGCTGGCTGTCGCTTACTTTCCAGTTCGGTGTATCGACAAAGGCCTCCCGGATCCTTCGGCTGACGGCCTCGGCGCTGCCGATCTTCGCATCCGCCAGCATGCGGTAGACGAAATACGTCAGGCCGTCGAATCCTTTGGCCGCCTGTTCTTTCTTGCGAGCCTCGTTCGCATCCACCTCGGAAAGCAGTTTGGCCAGCGTTTCGGCCGTCGTGACCTGCCGGTCTTCAAATGCCGCCTGAATGATGCGCGCGCGCTCGGCCATGGCAATCAGATAAGGGTCGTCGCTTTGTTTTTCGGCCGCCTTTCCGATGCTCTTGACCAGGTTGATGACCTTGCTGCCGTCGCCCCCCTTCTTATCGACGATATACTTCACGGTATTCTCATCGATTTTCATACTTTCCTCGACGGGCAGGATATAGCCGGTTCCGATATGCCGCTGCACCAGCTCGCTGGTCTTTCTCTGGAAATCCCGGTCCACCATGACATGCCGGGTGTAGGCCTTCCGGACAACGGCATAGACGGCCGAAAGCGTACCGTAGTCGCTGATGAACGGCCGGAGGAATGCGTCCGGCGAGATGATCTCGTAGAGCATCTCGATCTCCTTGTACTCCTTGAAAAACCCCTTGCGCCGCTCGGGATCGCGGAAGTGCTCGATGAGGGTATCGACGTCCTTGTCGTCGAAGTTTCGTGCGATCAGGCCAAGAACCTCCGGCGCCTTGCTCTCCATCTTGTTTTTGAAGAGCACCTTCAGGAGCTTCAGGTCTTTGACGATGGCGCCCACTTCGTCGCTGTCGAAGGCAAGGGCCCTCTCCAGCTTGTCGAAGATGCCGACGAAATCCAAAACGAAGCCGTGGGGTTTGACCATCTCCCGGGCCTCGTTCTCGTAGGGGCGGTTCACCCGGGCGATGGCCTGCAGGAGCGTGTGATCGCGCATCGGTTTGTCGAGATACATGGCGTAGAGCACGGGCGCATCGAAGCCGGTGAGCAGTTTCTCGGTGACGATGATGATCTTCGGCGGCTGGTCTATCTTGCCGAAGCTCTTTCGGATCTGCCGCTCTTTTTTCGGATCGAGGTGGAACGCCTTCAGCAGGGCGGAATCGTTGTTGCCGCCGGTATAAACGACCTCGGAATACTCGGCCGGCAGGAATTGATCGAGGGCGTGCTTGTAATAGGCGCAGGCTTCGCGGTCGACGCCGACGAGAAAGGCCTTGTAGCCGAGCGGCTCAACGTTCTCGCGGTAGTGTTCGGCAACGGACTTGGCCACCTTCCGGACCCGGTCCCTGCCCTTTAAGAAATTCTTCAGGTTCACGGCCCGCTCCAGGATCTTGTTCAGCTCCTCGATGTCGGCCACGCCTTCGGCTTCGGCCAGGGAGAGAAATTCCGCATCCAGCGTCTCGTGCGGGACGAGCATTTCGTTGGGGGCAAGCTGGTAGTAGAGCGGCAGGGTGGTGCCGTCCTCGATGCTGTC
>JBBIPX010000153.1:2164-7652 GCA_037442625.1 Desulfobacteraceae bacterium | reverse complement strand
TTTGCGAAGCCATCAACTTTGAAAGGTGATAGATATGTCTGAAGAAAAAAAAGTGGTCCGGAAAAAAATTGAAGCGACGGTTCAGATGAATCGCTATATGTCGGAATATTTTTACGAGCTGAACGAAGCGGACAAGTCCCGTGGCCAAAAAATCGCCTGGTGCACCAGCGTGGGGCCGGCCGAAATCCTGAGGGCCATGGGGTTTCTGGTGCATTTTCCGGAAAACCACGGCGCCATGCTGGGCGCCACCCGGATGGCGACCGACATGATTCCGATCGCAAACGCCAGCGGGTATTCGCCGGAGATCTGCTCCTATCTCACGGCCGATGTCGGCGCTTTTATGAAAGGCGTAACCCCCCTTTCACGGGCCTATCCGGGGATCGAGCGGGTGCCAAGGCCCGATGTGCTGGTCTATAACACCAACCAGTGCAGGGATGTTCAGGACTGGTTTGCCTGGTATGCCGCCGAATTCAAGGTGCCGCTTCTTGGAATTCACACGCACCGGGGCGTAAAGGATGTCGGCGAGGATCACGTTGCCTCCATCGCCAGCCAGATGAAGGCACTTATCCCCCGGCTTGAAGCCCTTTCCGGTAACAATTTCGACCTGGACAGGCTCCGCCATGTCCTGGCGCTTTCCAAGGAATGCTCGGATCTGTGGAAAAAAGTTCTGGATACGGCTTCTGCAAAACCCTCGCCCATCACCTTTTTTGACGGCACCATTCACATGGGGCCGGCGGTTGTGCTCCGGGGTACCCAGACGGCCGTGGACTATTATAAGCTGCTGCTGGCGGAGCTGGAGACCCGGATTCAGAACAAGGTGGCGGCGGTTGAAGGCGAGCGCTTCCGGCTTTACTGGGACGGCATGCCCATGTGGGGAAGGCTTCGCGATCACTCCGATCTCTTTGCCAGGGCCGGGGTCAATGTGCTGGCTTCCACCTACTGCAACAGTTGGATTTTTTCAGCCTTTGATCCGGATGATCCCTTCAACAGCATGGCCAGGGCCTATACGGAGCTTTTCATCGTCCGGGCCGATGACGCCAAGGAAGCGTATATCAAGCGCATGATCGAATTTTTCAAGGTGGACGGCATCATCTATCACGACGCCAAAACCTGCCCCAACAACTCCAACTGCCGCTACGGCATGCCGCAGCGCCTGGAGGCCCTGACCGGCGTTCCCAGCCTGACAATCAACGGGGACTTGAACGATCTTCGGCTGGTTTCCGATGAGCAGACCAAAACCAATGTCGAAGCCTTTATCGAACAACTCGAGGAGAAATGACATATGCTGGAAGCCTTATTCAGACCCAGATCGGTTGCCGTGATCGGCGCATCCGCCAAGGAGCTCTCGATCGGAAACCGGATCATCAAAAACCTGATCGATTTCGGATACACCGGGGCGATTTATCCCATCAATCCCAAGGCCGATGAAATCCGGGGCGTCAAGGCATATCCGTCCATATTCGATGTGCCGGGCGAGATTGATCTGGCCCATATGGTGATTGCCGGAAAATTTGTGCCCGATGCGGTGGAAGACTGCGGGAAAAAAGGGATCAAGGCCATCATCATCAATTCCGCGGGATTTACGGAAATCGGCCCGATTGGCGCAGCCCTCCAGAATGATTTTCTGGCGCGCGCCAAAAAATACGGCATCCGTATTCTGGGGCCCAATTGCCAGGGCATCATCAATACGGACCCGACGCTGAAAGCCTATTGCAATTTCACCTTCACCAAACCCGAGCCTGGGTTTATTTCGATCGTTGCCCAGAGCGGCGGCGTGGGCGAGCTGATTCATCAGGGGTTTTCGCAGATGGGCATCGGAACCCGGATTTATGCCTCAAACGGCAATGCCAGCGATGTGTCCATTACGGAAATCCTGGAGTACTTCGGCCAGGATGAGGGAACCCGGGTCATTGCACTCTATGTGGAGAGCCTGTCCGATCCCAAGGCATTCATGGATGTGGCCAAAAAAGTGACGGTTAAAAAAACAATCCTGGCCATGAAGGCCGGCAGAACCGCCGAAGGCGCCAAGGCATCCTCGTCGCATACGGGCGGTCTGGCCAAAACAGACATCGCCATCGAGCTGATTTTTGAAAAACTGGGCATTTTAACATTCCGGGATGAGGGAGAGCTGTGCCAGGCTGCTGCCGCGTTTGCCGCTCAGCCGATCCCTGCGGGAGACCGGGTGGGGATCATTACCAATACGGGAGGACCTGCCGTGATTGCAACCGATGTTCTGGTGGACGCGGGGATGCAGATCCCCACGTTGTCTGAAAAAGCCATGGCGGAGCTGAAAGAAAAACTCTTTGCCGAGGCAGCCTTCAGCAATCCGGTCGATGTGCTGGCAACTGCCGATGCCGGCCATTTCCGGGCCGCAATGGATGTCATGATGGCCGAAGACCGGATCGACAGCCTCTACATCAATTTCGTCACCCCGTTTTTTGTGGATACGGAAAAAATCGCCCATCAGATCGCAGAGGTGAACAGACAGCGGAAAAAGCCCATTGTCTGCAATCTCATGACCGATCCCCGGCAGTGGACCGGGACCGTGGATATCCTCAAATCCGGCGGCGTTCCCTGCTACGGCTTTCCCGGTACGGCGGCGCGGGCGCTTGCGGCGCTTTCCCGGTACGGCGCCCTTAGATCGAGAAACATCGGCGAGGCCAGGCATTTCACGGATGTGGACACCTCCCGCGTTGCGAAAATTTTGAAAAAAGCAGCAGACTCCGGCCGCGCCCTGCTGTCGGCAGGTGAGGTGTATCCGATTCTGGATGCCTACCGGATTCCCTGCGCGGCATGGAAAATGGCGGATTCTGCTACTGATGCCGAGGCTGCGGCGGATGCCGTCGGGTATCCGGTCGTGATCAAGGCCGATGCCGAATCGGTCGTTCACAAAAGCGATGTGGGCGGGGTTGCCGTCAATCTCAAGAGCCGGCAAGCGGTGCGGGAGGCGGCATCAAGTATGGCGGCCAGGATCGGCGCATCCGATCTGAAGTTTCTGGTTCAAAAATTTCAACCGGGCGGAAGGGAAGTCATTATCGGCGCCAAGGCTGAAAAAGGCCTCGGGCACCTTGTCATGTTCGGGCTTGGCGGGATCTATGTTGAAATCCTCAAAGATGTGACATTTAAAATTACGCCGGTTACAGAAATCGAGGCCAGCGAGATGCTCTCGTCGCTTAAGGCCGCGGCCCTGCTGCAAGGCGCAAGGGGCGAGGCCGGTATCGATCGGCCGGGCATGATCGATGTGATCCAGCGCCTGTCACAGCTTGTCACCGATTTTCCCGCAATCCAGGAAATGGACCTCAACCCGGTCATGGTCTTTTCGGACCGGATTGCTGCGGTGGATGCCCGCATCGCCCTGTAATCCGTTTAACTGTATTCCGGTTTCTCATGCCGGACAATGGGGCGGCCATTATGCCGCCCCGCTTTTTTGATGCAACAACCGATCAAGCGGGTATTTGCCTTCCAGGAAAAATCACGCTTCGCTCCGCCGCTTTTCCTCGTCCCGGATTTCCCGCCGCAGCAGTTTTCCGACCTTGGATTTGGGCAGCATGTCCCGGAACTCGATGTACTGGGGGATCTTATAACTCACCAGGGACTGGCGGCACCACTTGATCAGATCATAGCCGGTGATTCCCTTGATGTCTTCCTTCAGCACCACATAGGCCTTAATGCGCTCGCCCACTTTTTCATCCGGAATGCCGACAACGCAGGTGCCGACAACGGCCGGGTGTTCCTGGAGCACGGCCTCGATCTCGGTGGCCGACACCCGGTAGCCTTTGTGCTTGATGGTGTCCATGGTGCGGTCCACGAAAAAGAGATTGCCGTCCGCATCCATGCTCATGATGTCCGCCGTGCGGTACCAGAGGCGGCCATCAAGATTGATGAACGCCGCGGCGGATTCTTCCGGCTTATTGATATAGGCGCTGACCATGTGCTCTGATGAGACGATGAGCTCGCCGGGCTCGCCCGCAGGTACGGGCTCCAGAAAGGCCGGATTGACGATGCGCACCGTTTTGGAGGGCACGATGCGGCCCACGCTTTTGGGCGGGTTCTCGATGCCGGTGGGGCACATGGCGACCCCGCCGCAGGTCTCGGTGGCGCCGTATCCCTGGAAAATCGGGGTTCCGAACCGCTCCTGCCATCTTCTTCCCACTTCCACCGGCAGCACGTCGCCGGCGCTGTACCAGTATTTGACTGAACTGAGATCGTACTGGTCCAGCCGGTCGTGCTCCAGCATCATGCGATAGAGGGCGGGGACCCCGATCATGGAGCGGACCTGAAACCGGTAAATGGCGTCAAAGGCGGCATCCAGGTTGATTTTCGGCAGAATCAGCAGGGCCCCGCCGACCAGCAGAGTGGCAAGGCTGCAGGTCTGCCCCAGAACGTGAAACAGGGGGGCGTTTCCCAGAATCACGTTTTCCTCAACGGGAATCAAGTGCTCGCTGGTCCGGATCTGCTCCAGGGCCGAGGTGAGGAACAGGTCATGGCTTAAAGGCACCCCCTTGGGATGGCGGGTGGTGCCGCCCGTGTAGAGGATTTCGGCCAGGGCCTGCCCGTCCGGGCTGATTTCGGGCAGGACGCCGCCGCCGCGGCTGTCCAGAAGCTGTTTCATGTGAAAAACGTTTTCGCCGGACGCAGTTTTCCCCTTGGGAATGATGTCAAAAAGATGCCCGAACCCGCGCTTCCATCCGGGCAAAAGATCCGCCATCCGGACAACGATGACCCGCTTGAACCCGGTCTCGGACTGGACCCGTTTCACATAGCCGAAATTGGTATCCGCGCAGATGATGGTCGTGCTGCCGCTGTCCCGGGCGATGTAGCTCAGGTCGCTTGGCGTATAAATGGGGGTGATGGGAACGCAGACCGCACCCGCCCGCTGGATGCCCAGCCAGGAGACCACCCACTGGATGGCATTGGGTAGATAGATCATCACCCGCTCTTGCGGGGTCACGCCCAGGTCCAGAAGGGATGCGGCAAACCGGTTGGCCATTTCCCGGAGAGTTTTATAGCTGTAGCGCGTTCCCAGATAAATGACGGCCGTATGGTCGCCGCGATGATCGGCGACCGCATCAAACGTTTGAAAAATATTGTGAAAGGGTGTGCTTGTCATTGGTTTAGACCCCGAAGTAGGCGGCTTTGATTTCCGGATTGTTCATCAGCTCTTTGCCGGTTCCGGTAAGGGTGAGCATGCCGTTTTCCACCACGTACCCCCGGGTGATGACCGGAAGGACGGGACGCGCGAACTGCTCGCTCAGGATTACCGTGATCCCTTCTCTTTTGTTGAGGTCCAGGATGGCGTCCATCACGGCTTTCTGCATCAGGGGGCTCAGGCCCAGCAGCGGCTCGTCCAGAAGCAGCAGCTCGGGTTTTACCACCAGGGCCATGCCGATGGCCAGCATCTGCTGCTCGCCGCCGCTTAAAAACCCGGCTTTTCGATTCCGCAGGCTTTCCAGGGTCGGGAACAGGGAGTAGACGTATTTCTTGACCT
>JBBIPX010000153.1:0-2064 GCA_037442625.1 Desulfobacteraceae bacterium | reverse complement strand
CCGGACAGGGTGTTCATCAGCGTGGTCTTGCCGGCGCTGTTGGAGCCGATCACGCCGATGATCTCGCCCGGCTTCACCTGCATGCTGAACCCGTTCAGGGCCAGGGCGTTTTCGAAAAAAACCATTAAATTTTCCGCTTCCAGCATGTGTCAGTCTCCTTCAGTCCGTTCGCTGCCCAGATAGGCGCTCTTGACCGCGTCGTCTTCCATGACCGTGTCGGGGGGGCCGTCGGCGATCTTGCTGCCGTAGTTCATGACGATCACCCGGTCCGCGATCCGGAAAAGCTCCCGCAGGCGGTGCTCGATCATGATGATGGTCTTTCCCTGGATGCGCAGTTTTTCGATGATCGGCACGATGCTGGCCACCTCGGCAAGGCTGAGGCCCGAAAACAGCTCATCCAGAATCACCAGATCCGGCTGAAGCGCAATGGCCTTTGCCAGCTCCAGGCGTTTCAGGTACCCCTGGGGCAGGGCGCCCGCAGGCTTGTAGGCCACAAATGCGTCCCGCTCGAACCCCACCTCTTCCAGAAGGTCCAGGGCCATGGCGTCCCGGTCCCCGTAGCGGCCGCCCGCAAGCCCCTTGGCACGGGGCGAGTAGAGCGGAATGATCATGTTCTTGTAGGCCGGCAACTGGTAAAACGGGCGGACCATCTGAAATGTCCTGGCAATGCCCAGCCGGACGATTTTGTGCGGAGGGAGCTGATGGATGGGGCTGCCCTTGAACAGGACTTTTCCGGAAGAGGGTTTCACAAACCGGGTGATCAGATTCACCAGGGTCGTTTTCCCGGAACCGTTGGGGCCGATCACGCCCAGAAGCTCTCCCGGCATGATGGAAAAGGATACATTCAGCAAGGCCTGGACCCCGCCGAAGGCTTTGGAAAGACGGACGGTTTCAAGAAGCGGCGCTGTGCTCATTTTTCCACCTCGACCCAGCGTTCGAACTGGTGATATTTTCGCTCCATATAATGAAAAATGCCTTCCGGCAGCGCAACGATGCATACCACTAGAAACACCCCGTAGAACACGATCCGAAGCCCCCCGATGCCCCGCAGGAGTTCCGAGAGCGGCACCAGGATGAATGCGCCGACCGCGGCCCCGGCAAGGGTCCCCGGCCCCCCGACAACGGCGGCCGCAATGGGAAGGATGGAGTAGTCCAGCGCAAACACCGGCATGCCCACGAACATGTACACATGGGTCATGAAGGCCCCTGCGAAGGCGGCGATGCTGGCCGCGATAAACAGGGCCTGGGCCTTGAACCAGTAGATGTTGATGCCGGCATTGATCACCGATCGGTCATTGTCGCAGATGCCTTTTAATACCAGGCCGTAGTCCGAATCCATGAGACGCCGGAACCCGAAGAGCACCGCCAGAAAGACAATGACGATGAGGTACACCTCGAACCCGGCGGACGGCAGTGGGTCCATGCCGCTCAAGCCTTCCGTGCCGCCGAATATTTTCGTGGCCTCGATCACCCGCACCAGCATCAGGGGGATGATCAGGGTCACCATGGAAAAATACACCCCCCGGAGCCTTAAAACCGGCAGCAGCAGCAGGGTGCTGATCAGGCCGCCGAAGACCGCCGCCAGCGGCAGGGTGATCAGCGGGGAAAATCCCCAGTAATGGTTCATGATCCCCGCGCAGTACGCGCCGGTCCCGAAGAACAGGGCCTGTCCCAGGGAAATCATGCCGCTCTGGGACAGGATATCCCAGGAGATGGCCAGTATGGCGAATACGGCCACGGACATCAGCACTTTCTGCCAGTAGACACCCAGAACCAGGGGAAGGGCCAGGCATATCACGACCGGCAGCACGCGGGGGCCGGCCAGATACAGCATTTCCCGCCAGGAACAGAGGGCAAAAATATCCTGAGACCTTGCCTTGATGCCCCGGTCAATCCGCTCTTTGCGCGTTTTCACGAGTCTTAAATCCTTTCTTCCAGTTCTTTCTGCTTGCCGAAAATACCGGACGGTTTGACGACCAGAACCATGAGAAGCGCCGCCAGGCTGACGATCATGGTCCAGTGCGAGCCGATATAGGAATCGGTGAAGCGCTCCGCAAAGCCGAT
>JBBIPX010000152.1:0-7932 GCA_037442625.1 Desulfobacteraceae bacterium | reverse complement strand
ATGTCAGGGCGTCTCCGCAAGCCAGGGATCCGACCTCTCCGACCCCGTCCGGATTTTCAATTTCTCCGACATTGCGGGGATTGAGAAAATGATCTTTTACCTTATCCGTATATTCCCACATAGCTGCCTCCTGGTATGACTTCCCGTCAAATAAAAAACGTTGATTTTTTCCTGCTTAAAACTGATAGACTATAAGAACGATTTTGACAAAAGTCCATCCTACATAGTAAACCTGATGACAAAGGTCAAGAAAGGAGGTAAGGCGCCATGAAAACCAGAAGAGCGATGCTTTCCGGTACGTGGTATTCCGGCACGGCTTCGGGGTGCCGGCAGGAGATTGAATTGTTTATCAGGAACTCAAGCCGATTGCCTGACCCGTCCTGTCCGGTTGTCGGCGGTATCGTCCCGCACGCCGGATGGTATTATTCGGGGAGCATCGCCTGCGATGTCATCCGTTTGATGCACGGCAGTGTCGCTTCTCCGGATGCCCTGGTGATTTTCGGCACCCATCTGTATCCGGAGGCTCCCCTTTCCATCATGAAAGAAGGCGCATGGGAAACTCCTTTGGGAAATATCGCAATTCATGAGCCCCTTGCAAGGGCGCTGTATCTTCAGTCCCCTTTCGAGCTTGTGCCATCCGATGACACTGCTCCGGATAACACCATCGAGGTTCAGCTTCCCTTTATCAAATATTTTTTCAGCAACGTTAAAATCGTAACCATCGGTGCCCCGCCTTCTCCAAAATCGGTGGCGATGGGAAAGACCGTGGCCGATGTGGCGCGGAAAATGGGATTAAGCCTATTGGTCCTGGGTTCAACGGACTTGACGCATTACGGCCCCAATTACGGCTTTACCCCGAAGGGCCTTGGAAAGAACGCCCTGCAGTGGGCCCGTGATTCAAACGATCGAAGCGTCATCGACGCCGTTCTGTCCATGAATCCGCAAGGAATTATTGAAGAGGCCCGGAACAAACAAAATGCCTGCTGCGCGGGAGCCGCCGCAGCGGCGCTGTCGGCGGGGATGACCCTGGGGGCGGTCCGATCCAGGCTGGTGACATATGCCACCAGCCATGATAAAAGCCCCGGGGAAAGTTTTGTGGGATATGCCGGTATTGTATTTTAATTGATTTTGTCGTGAATCTATATTACGAAACCGGTGCATTGCATTATCCGCTCTTGCGGGCTGCATATCGGTCAAGCTATCTGTTATCAGTGTTAAGGGAGAATATAATGAAAGTACTGGTCAGTGACAATCTGGGTGAAATCGGCATTGAAATGTTTCAAAAGGAAGACGGGATCGCGGTGGATGTCAAGACGGGGCTGTCTCCGGATGAGCTTAAAAACATCATTCATCAGTACGACGCACTGGTGATCCGAAGCGCCACAAAGGTGACCGCGGATATTATAAAGGCGGGCGTCAAGCTGAAGGTTGTGGGCCGCGCCGGTATCGGACTGGACAATGTCGATATCCCGGCAGCCACCAAACAGGGCGTCATTGTGATGAACACGCCGGGCGGAAATGTGGTGACGACGGCCGAACACGCCATTTCAATGATGCTGGCGCTGACCCGGAACATTCCTCAGGGAACGGCGTCCCTGAAAGCCGGCAAATGGGAAAAAAAGAACCTTCAGGGAAGGGAGATATTCAATAAAGTCCTGGGAGTCATCGGGTTCGGCAAAATCGGATCGATCGTTGCGGACAGGGCCAGGGGGCTTAAAATGCGAGTCATGGTCTATGATCCGTTTGTCACCCGGGATGCGATTGAAAAAGCCGGCTTTGAGTGCGTTTCCCTGGAAACCCTGTATTCACTTTCCGATTACATCACCGTGCATGTGCCGAAACTGAAAGACACCATCGGGTTTTTGAACAAATCCGCTTTCAAACAGATGAAAGACGGGGTCATGATCGTCAACTGCGCCCGCGGCGGTATCGTGGACGAAGCGGATCTGGTCGAAGCCATCAAATCCGGCAAAGTCGGCGGCGCCGCCCTGGATGTCTTCGCAACGGAGCCTCCTGGAAAATCTCCGCTGTTTGAGCTGGACCGCGTGATCGGAACCCCGCATCTGGGCGCTTCCACCCAGGAAGCCCAGACCAATGTGGCGGTTGCCATTGCCGAGCAGATCATCGATTATTTGAAAAACGGCACCATTCGAAACGCGGTCAACGTTCCCTCGATCACCGGTGAACTGCTGGTCAAGCTGGGACCGTTTCTCTCCCTGGCGGACCAGATCGGAAAACTTCAGTCCCAGCTCATTCACGGGCCGCTCAAGGAAGTCATCATCGAATTTGCAGGGGATTTTCAGGGACTGGACCTTACCCCGGTTTCAACCGCGGTGCTGAGGGGAATTCTGGCGGCCGTTGTCAAGGACGATGTGAATTTTGTCAACGCCCGCATCATGGCCAAGGAACGCGGCATCAAGGTTACGGAGACTGCAAGTTTTGAGTCCGAGGATTATGTAAATCTGATTACCGTTAAAGCCATCACCTCCGAGATGACCAATACGGTTGCGGGCACCCTCTTCGGCAAAAAAGAATCGCGGATCGTACGCATCAATACCTTCCGGCTGGAAATGATTCCGATCGGCCATCTGGCTTTGATTCACAATATCGACAAACCGGGCTCCATCGGCGAAATCGGAACCTGCCTCGGCAAGCACAGCATCAATATCGGCCGGATGCAGGTCGGTCAGGAAGAGGAAGGAAACCGCAATATCATTTTCCTTTGCACAGATACCCCCATCCCGGATGATGTGATTCAGGAACTGCGCTCATTGCCTTCGGTCAACATGGCGATTCCCCTGGAGTTCTAATTTGGCGCAGATGCATAGACCCTGTGGCGGCTGAGTTTCTAAACCCTTTATCAGGAGAATAATCATGCCGGAAACTACGAATGAAAGCGGCGAACCCGCCAAAGCTAAAACCTCTTCCAGGCTGCCGATGATTGACTTTTCCACGTTTGTCGTCTCGCTGAACGCCGCTGTACTGGCGAATCTGGGAATCATTGATGAGCCCGGCACGAGCAGGCGGAGCAAAAATCTGCCGCTTGCAAAACAAACAATCGACGTTCTGGCCATGCTTGAAGAAAAAACCCGCGGGAATCTGACTCAGGATGAAGCCACGATGCTTAAAAGCGTCCTGTATGATTTAAGGATAATCTATGTCAGGGAATTGGGTTAGGAAATCTTGCATGCATTGACATCAAGTGAAGCTGAGTTATCTTGATGAATGTCGATGAATCAGGATGGAGTACGCGCAATATTGCCGGGACTTGATGCCATCTAAAATCGTGTATCCGGTAATTTCAATTAAATATGGAGGCGATTATGCTTGATCAACAGGGGGGTTTTGTTCAGCGACACATATCCGGTTTTTTCATGGGAGCAGTTCTGATCGGACTGTCCATTCTATTTACATATCCCGTTTGCGTGGTGGCCAAAGCCGCCGATGTGGCCATGGTTCCGGAGAGCTTCAGCACCCTTGCGGAAATGGTCAGTCCGGCGGTCGTCAATGTTCGGACCGAGAAGTCCATTCAGGGCGGCGGCCGGGCTTTGCGCCAGTTCCATCAGAATCCGTTTGGAAATGACGACCGGTTCAACGATTTTTTCGATAAATTTTTTGGCGAACAGCCCCAGAAAGACTTCAAGGAGCGCAGCCTTGGCTCCGGGTTCATCATCGACAAGGACGGCTTTATCGTCACCAACAACCATGTGGTTGAAAATGCGGATAAGATAAAGGTCAAGCTGAAGGATGGAAAGGAATTCAACGCCGAGATCATCGGCAAAGATCCCTCAACCGATCTTGCTCTTATCAAGGTGCCTTCCGGGAACAATTTACCGGTCATCGCTTTCGGCGATTCAAGCGCCCTGAAGGTCGGACAGTGGGTTGTGGCCATCGGAAGCCCGTTCGGACTGGAGCAGACGGTCACAGCCGGTATTCTCAGTGCAAAAGGCCGGGTGATCGGCTCGGGCCCGTATGATAATTTTCTGCAGACCGATGCCTCCATCAACCCCGGCAACAGCGGCGGCCCCCTGATTGACATGCAGGGAAAGGTCATTGGAATCAACACCGCCATCATCGCCGGCGGCGCGGGAATCGGGTTTGCCATTCCGATCAATCTCGCCAGCGGTATTATCGAGCAGTTAAAGAGCAAGGGAGAGGTTACGCGGGGCTGGCTCGGGGTTGTCATCTCGGATATCAACGACGATGTGGCGGAATACTATGGCGTGAAGGACAAAAAAGGCGCCATGGTCATGGAAGTCGTCAAGGGAGATCCGGCGGATAAGGCCGGCATCCAGGCTAACGACATCATTCTTGAAGTCAACGATCACAAGGTGGAAACCAGCAGGGATCTGACCAATCTGATCGCAGGTATCCCCGTCGGCGAAAAAGTCAAGATACAGGTGCTCAGAAACAACAAGAAGATGATTTTTACGGTTGATATCGCCAAACGACCTGAAGAAAGCAAGCTGGCCTCTAAAAGCACAGAGAAAGGTCAGGAAGATGAGCTCGGGATTCGGGTTGTGAATCTGACACCTGAGATCGCACAGAGAATGAATCTTTCTCCGAACGAAGGCGTTCTGGTTGAGCGCGTTGAGTCCGGCAGCAAGGCCGCGGAAGCCGGAGTTCAGGAAGGGGACGTGATCAAGGAGATCAACCATCAAGCGATCAAATCCGCACAGGATTATTCGGCCCTGATCTCCAAGCTGAAGAAAAACGACACCGTTCAGATGTTTATCTGGCGGATGAACTCCGGTTTTGTGGTTGTCAAGATGACCAAATAAGGCGTGGTGCCGATGATGCCCATGAATGCGGAAATTTTGGCAACCGGAGACGAAATCCGGTCCGGCACGCTCGTTGACAGCAATTCCGCGCATATTGCTCAAAATCTGGAAGAAACCGGTATTGCTGTTCTCCGGCATCATTCCGTGGGGGATGATATACCGCTTATGGTCGCCGTGCTTCGGGAAATCGCCCGCCGCGCAGACGTGTGCGTTGTCACCGGCGGGCTGGGCCCGACATCCGATGACCTGACCGCCGATGCCGCGGCCAGGGCTGCCGGGGTTCAGCTGATTCAAAGCCCTGAGGCGCTGGAGATCGTAGAATCTTTTTTCCGTAATTTTCACCGCGCGATCACCGCCTCCAATATCAAACAGTCCTACCTTCCCGAAGGCGCAACCTGTCTTGCAAACCCCATCGGAACGGCTCCGGGTTTCATGATGAAGCTCGAAAAATGCCTGTTTTTTTTTCTGCCGGGTGTTCCCTCTGAAATGCGAAGGATGCTGGCCGAGTCCGTGATTCCCCGGCTCGAAGCACTTCAGGAAGGCGCCAGGCGGTTTTCCCGGATCAAAACCCTCACCACTTTCGGCCTGACCGAGTCGATGACCGGCGAGCGGCTGAAAGATTTTCCTCAGTTTTTTCCCGATATTCAACTTGGATTTCGCGCCAAATTTCCCGAAATTCAGGTCAAGTTCTATCTTCGCGGAACAGACGTCGGACAGGTGGAAAAGCTGATTCAGAGCGCAACCGTCTGGGTGGCTGAAAAACTCGGTCATAAAATCGTTTCTCCGGATGGGCAGTCCATGGAAACCGTCGTTGGCCGCCTGCTGAATCAAAAAAATTCAACTCTTGCCGTTGCAGAAAGCTGCACGGGCGGGCTGATCGCTCACTGGCTGACCAATGTTGCCGGAAGCTCCGACTATTTTCTCTACTCCGGCGTTGTGTATGCCAACCAGGCCAAGGTGGCCATCCTGGGCGTTTCCCGGGATACCCTGAACCGATTCGGCGCCGTGCACGAAGAGACTGTTCGGGAAATGGCGCAAAAAGTCCGTCGGATCACCGGCGCCACATTCGGCCTTGCCACCAGCGGGATCGCCGGGCCGGCGGGCGGAACCGATGAAAAACCGGTCGGCACGGTCTGCATTGCCCTTGCAACACCGGATGCGGTCCGGACATACCGCTTTCAATACCGTTTCAGAAACCGGGAAATGAACAAGCAGATTTTTGCCATGACGGCCCTGGATCTGCTGCGCCTTGAGCTGATGGGCATCCGTCCGGAAGGGCGGACATGACGGGGATTTTGCTGGCCGCCTTGTTGTGGTCGGCTGTTGCATATGTTCTCCTGTCGCTGATTCTGACCTATCTGGTTCAGGAATATCCCCGAAAACCGGTAACCGATCAACCGGACTGGGGAACGGTTCTTGATACCCGGATTCCGGCTGTAGACGGCGGCTCCCTTGAAGTCTGGCGCATTGAACCGGACGGGCCGTCCAGGGGAACGGTGGTTCTGGCCCATGGATGGAGCCGGAACCGGAACCGGATGGTCGAAAGGGCCCGGATATTCGGCAGGCTGGGGTTTACGACGATTCTGCACAGCGCCAGGGACCACGGCAATTCAAGCCCCCGGCGTTTCATGAACGCCATGAGATTCTCCGAGGACATCGAGTCGGTCCTGAACTGGGTGGGAAGCCCCGTGATTCTTTATGGCCATTCAGCCGGCGCGGCGGGGTCCATTCTTGCCGCGGCGCGGAATGCGTCTCGCATCCAGCTTCTGTTTCTTGAAGGATGCTATGCAGTCACCAAGGAAGCGCTTTTAAGCCTCTACCGGTGGTTTAACAGGTACATCGGCGCCTTGTTCGGACCGGCTATCATTTTCTGGATGGATCTGTTTTATCGAAGTGACATCAACCTGACAAGCCCGGCCCGGATCGCACCCGTGCTCACGATGCCGGTCATGCTGATTCACGGGGAAAAAGATCAGCGCTTTCCGGTTGCTTACGCACATACCCTGAAAAACAGTTTCAAACCCGGCCAGGCCGTTCTATACGTGGCTCCGGGGGCCGGGCACAGCGGCTCCAGCCAGACTCCGGGGTACGCACCTGCAATAATTAAATTTCTGGACCGGCATCGTGCCGCATTCGATCGATGACCTTTGCAAACATCCCGGTTGCCCCTTCGCCCCTGATAACCTGCCGGTAGTTTTTTTTAAGTTCCGGTCGGATACTGCCGATATGCTAACGGATGGCATAAGCAGACTGGCAACAGGCGCCGGTTTCAGCTCTTCGCCCTGACAAAAAGCCCCGCTCTCGTGCATGAGACCGGGGCTTTTTGTTTGCATGCGTTTTGCACCAGGGTGCCCCCTTGATCGTTTCCCCGGTACGTGCTACTGAAAAGGAAGCTTGTGGACTTTGGATTTTATTCGACAACTGCTGTCAAACGTTATCCTGCTTCACATTTTTGCAGAGATAATAAAAAGAGGGGAAAAATATGCATATCATCACTATAATCGGAAGCCCGCACGGGGCAAAAGGGAACACCGCCAGGCTGCTTCGGATCGTATCCGAAGGCGCGGAATCGCAGGGTGCGGTAACGGAGACCATTTTCCTGACAGGCAGAAACGTGCTGCCCTGCCTGGGCTGTGATGCCTGCCACAAGACGGGAAAATGTGTTCAAAAGGATGAATTTGAAAGTATCCAACAGAAAATAATCGGCGCGGACGGGGTGATTCTCGGAAGTCCAAATTATATTTTTCAGGTTAGCGCTCAGATGAAAGCGTTCATGGATCGCTGTTGCCGGGCAATCCACTGTCTGGCTTTCGAGGGAAAATACGGCGCATCCGTGGTCACTTCCGGGGGCGGCGATGAAGCGCCGATTGCCGAATACATGAATCATTTCCTGATGATTACCGGCATCCGGCCGGTCGGCGCGGTATGGGCGACCATGGGAGCCATCGATGCGGCGGCGTTACCGGACGTTATTCGCAATTCGGCTCATGAACTCGGGAAAAACCTTGTCTTGTCCTGGAAAGAAAAAGCCGTTTCTCCCGGAAACGAAAAAACGATTTCAGAATTTAAAGAACGAATGCGTTCACTGATGTTATGGCGAAAAAACGAGTGGCCTTATGAATATCAGTACTGGAAGCAGCATCGGGGGCTG
>JBBIPX010000151.1:0-7989 GCA_037442625.1 Desulfobacteraceae bacterium | reverse complement strand
AGTCAGAGGGTGATGGAGAGGTGGCCGAGCGGCTGATGGCCCCGCTCTCGAAAAGCGGTATCCTGTCTAAAAACGGGATCGTGGGTTCAAATCCCACCCTCTCCGCCAAAGATTCGGGCCTGAATGATGAACCCTTGTTTGATTCTGGAGAGATGTCCGAGCGGCTGAAGGAGCACGACTGGAAATCGTGTGCGCTGTTAATAGCGGCGCCGAGGGTTCAAATCCCTCTCTCTCCGCCAGTTTCATATCCATTCCCAGCCCTGATTTAGCGGCGTGAATACGCACTCTCTGCTGACCTTCCGACGAGCCTCTGCCAGGAAATCGCAATGTCTTATTTGGTTCTTGCCCGTAAATATCGACCGCAGAGCTTTGCGGATGTCATCAAGCAGGATCATGTCACGCAAACCCTCGGCCACGCCATATCCTCCGGGCGGGTAGCTCATGCCATTTTGTTTACCGGCCCCAGGGGAACCGGCAAGACCACCATTGCCCGCATTCTGGCCAAAGCGATGAACTGCCGGCAGGGTCCGACCGTCTCTCCCTGCAATACCTGCCGTTCCTGCATGGAGATCACCTCGGGTCAGGGTGTCGATGTCCTTGAAATCGACGGGGCCTCCAACAACAGCGTGGATCAGGTCCGAGATTTAAGGGACAATGTCCGGTACATGCCTTCCCACAGCCGCTATAAAATCTACATCATTGATGAAGTGCACATGCTCACGGCTGCGGCCTTCAATGCCCTGCTGAAAACGCTTGAAGAGCCCCCTGCCCATGTGCTGTTCATGTTTGCAACCACCGAGCCGCAGAAGATTCCCCTGACCATTCTCTCCAGATGCCAGCGTCACGATCTGCGCCGGATTGCCACCCGGTCGATACTTGAGCATCTTCAAGCGCTCTGCCTGAAGGAAGCGGTGGATATTTCACCGGAAAGCCTTCTCATTATCGCACAGGAAGCCGGCGGCAGCATGCGGGATGCACTGAGCCTTCTGGATCAAGTCCTTTCCTTTTCCGAAGGCAAAATCACCCACGACATCGTCATCAGTCTTCTTGGCGTCATTGACAGGGAGTTTCTCTTTGATTTTTCCCGGGCGGTTTTAAATGCCGATATCCCGGAAATCCTGAATCTTCTGGAAGCCGGCTTTGAAAACGGCCTGGATTTAAAGCGCCTGTACAGCTCTCTTGTCGAGCATTTCCGAAATCTGCTCATCGTCAAGATTAGCAAAAATGCGCAGAAGCTCGTGGATGTGCCGCTCCATGAAATCGACCGGATGCAGCAGATCGTAAAATCGGTTTCCGGCTCCACCCTGAACCATATTTTTGACATGCTGTTTTCAGAGGAGGCCACGATCCGCTACTCCGGCCTTCCCAGGCTGGCCCTGGAGCTTGTCTTTTTCAGAATCATCCAGACCCGGCCCGCACTGCCCATAGATGATCTCATTGAAAAGCTGGATCTCTTGCAAAAACAGCTCCTGCATCCGTCCAAGCCCCAGCTTGTTGAAGACCAGCGACCGTATGCGGTTTCGGGGCCGGAACCGGAACCGGAGCCCGAGCAGATTCATCCGCATCCGGAGCCTGAAGCGCGCCCGGCCTCCGAATCGTATCCTTCTGAAAAAAGCCCGCCGCCGCTTCTTCGCATCGAGTCACTGGACACTGATTCAGCCCTGGAAGCCGCCCTGAAACGGATTGTGGATAAAGTTACGGAGTCGGCTCCGGCCCTTGCGCCCGTATTATCCCGGTCAAAATTAAAAAAAATTGAGAACCACACCCTGGTAATTCATTTTTCCGGCAACGGATTCAACCTGAACCGGATTCGCCAGCCGAAAAATGAAGCCCTGCTGAATTCGGTCGCCTGCCAGTTATTTGCAGCACCGATAAAAATCATCATCCAGGCTGAAAAAGAAGCGATTGCCGAAAACCAAGTCAAAGCCAGCCAGAGCCAGTACCTGAGACAGGAAGCGCTGAACCACCCCCTTGTTGCCGATGTCATTGAGATCTTTGGCGGAACGGTTGTCGATATCAAGATAGAGAAGGAGAGACCCTCATGATGAAAAATATGGGAAACATGATGAAACAGGCCCAGAAGCTTCAGGCCAAGATGTTGAAGCTTCAGGAGGAACTGTCTGAAAAAACGATCGAAACATCATCCGGCGGCGGCATGATCAAAGTGGTTGCCAACGGCAAACAGCAGATCGTCTCCATACAGATCGAAAAGGAAGTGGTGGATCCGGAGGATGTGGACATGCTTCAGGATCTGATTCTTGCAGCCGTCAACGACGCCCTTGCCAAATCCCAGGAAATGGTATCCGGTGAAATGGGTAAACTGACCGGGGGCATGAATATCCCGGGACTGATGTAACCGCCATGAACCATTATCCCGCATCCATTCGGCAGGTCATACGCCAGTTCAGCAAGCTTCCGGGCATCGGCGAAAAAACCGCGGAGCGTCTGGCCATGTATATCCTCCGGTCTTCCCGCAGCGATGCGGAGCAGCTTGCACGAAGCATCGGAGAGTTGAAGGACAAGGTAAGGCTGTGTTCAATCTGTTTTTCGCTCAGCGAAGCCGAACACTGCAACATCTGCAGCAACCCTTCCCGGGACGGGCGGCAGCTCTGCGTGGTCGAACAGCCGGCGGATATGGTGTCGATTGAAAAATCGGGCGCTTACAATGGACGGTACCATGTGCTTCAGGGCGCGCTGTCCCCCATGGACGGCATCGGCCCCGATGCCATCCGCATCAAGGAATTGATTGCACGGATTGCTGAAGGCAGTATCCAGGAAGTCATTCTGGCCACGGGTACCCACGTGGAAGGCGAGGCGACGGCTTCTTATCTTTTGGGTCTTCTGGAAAAATTTCCGGTTAAAGTCACCCGCATCGCCTCCGGGGTGCCCATCGGCGGAGACTTGAAGTACATTGATCAGGTTACCCTGAAAAGAGCCATGGAAACCCGTCATGCCCTGTGATCCCTTGACGCCCGATGATATCTTCGACTGCCGGCAATGCGGCGACTGCTGCAAGGGTTTCGGCGGTACTTATGTTTCACCCGAGGATATCCAGGCCATCGCAGCATTTATTCATATGGATCCCCAACTGTTTCTGAAAAACTGCTGCCAGCTTTCGGGGAAAAAGTTCGTTCTGGCCCAGTCCGAAAACGGATACTGCGTTTTCTGGAAAGACAGGATCTGCACCATTCATCCTGTCAAGCCCCGCATGTGCAAGGCCTGGCCCTTTATACCGAATGTGCTTAAAGACCCTCAGAATTGGTATATCATGGCAGGACTCTGTCCGGGGATCTGCCGGGATGTCACCCCTTCGCAAGTCGTTGACTGTGTCCGCTCCCGGATCGACCGGCAGTAGCAAATGCCATGACGGGCATGAATTTTAAATACTGTTACCGACCTGTAAAACGGATTTTTTGCTGATCGCTATTCCTTGTCCCTACCCATCCCCGCGCTTATGGTGCTTTGTTGCAAATTCATAAGCAACGCTGTGTTCCCTGTGCATCTGGTAATTGGCCAGGTATCTGTCCAGAAGCGGCTTGTTGCCCTTCAGGACCAGCAGATTTTCCGCATTGTTCTGATCCGCGTTCTTGCTGAAATTGAAGCTGCCCGTGATCAGGGTAGATCGGTCTATGATGATGATTTTGTTATGGGCAATGGCATGACGGTCATCGATAAGCACCGTGATACCCGCGTTCATCAAAAAAGTTGCGGCCGTATAGCGTTCCGACCGCTGGCTCCTGTCCAGAACCGCTTCAATTCGTATCCCTCTCTTTTTTGCATTCAGCAGTGCCTGCGCAATGGGAACGCTGGTAAAGCTGTAAGCCTGAACCAGAACCTCCGATTTTGCAGCTTCGATTTCCCGGACAATGGCCTCGGTGGCGCCCCCGTTCGGGCTGAAAAATACCTCGGCAGAGCCCGTGGACGGAATCATGCCGGCATCCGGGGCTCCGGCGTTTAATACACAGAAAAAAAGAGCCATCCACAGCCAGCAGTTCGCCTTGCATCGCATGGATGTCATTTCCAGTCGTGGGCATCGGTCAGCTTGTAAATGTGATTGACCTTCCCGTCAGAGATGATTTTCAATACTATCCCGTGTTCTTCCAGATCCAGAAAGCTCGCGGCCATTGTTTCGGGCGAGGCGTTCCAGATATCCAGAAGGTTTTTGGTGGAAAGGGTCGCTCCGGATTCTGCAAGGCCGCAGCAAAGCAGGTACAGCGAAACGGTCTCGGTTGAAAGTCCCATCTGAAATATTATTTGGTTCATTGCAGCATGCTCCGTAAAAAATAATGAACATATACGCTTACTGACGGTCGTATCCCCCTTTCTTTAACGGGGTTGCGGCCTGCGGCGCTTAGATGATCGGATCCTCGATTCGCGTGTCGAACACCCGTTTGCTTTTTCGCTCCGACCGAGGCAGCGATCCGTAAGGAACGATCTGGGCAACCGGTGTAATCAACACTTTTTTCTTAACCTGATGAACGAGCTCTTTTGCAAGTTCCTCGTTTCTTTCCTCCCCGATATCCCTGGCCCGCTCCACCACCAGCCGCATGGTGCCCCGCTCGGATGTGTCCCTGGACAGATGGATCTGGTATTCAGACCCCAGGGCCGGTATGCCGGAGACAATCGCATCAATGGTCGAAGGATAAATATTGACGGCCCGGAACTTGAACATGTCATCGGTCCGGCCCCGGATCCGGGAGTGTCTGGGCATGACCGTACCGCAGGTGCAGCCGCCCGGAATGATCCGGGTTATGTCCCGTGTCCGGTATCGAATCAGGGGAACAGCCTCCTTGCAAAGCGTGGTCACCACCATTTCCCCCCATTCACCATCCGGCAATCTCTCCAGGGTGTCCGGATTGATGATTTCCATAATGTAGTAATCCGCCCAGTAATGAATGCAGTCGTGATCCGGGCATTCGATGCCGGTTCCCGGTCCGTAAAGCTCGGTAAGGCCGGTAATATCAAAGAGCTCGGCCCCGCCGAAGAGTTCGGATATTTTTTTGCGCATGGAAACCGATGCGCGTTCGGATCCATAGATGACTTTTTTGATCCGGATCTTGTCCCCGATCCCTCTTTTGTTGACTTCTTCAGCCATCAAAAGCCCCATGGATGCGGTGCAGCAAAGCACTGTCGGTTGAAGATCCAGGAGAAACTGGCACTGCATATCCACATTTCCAGGACCGACGGGAAGCGCCATGGCGCCGACTTTTTCGCAGCCAAGCTGAAACCCGATCCCTGCGGTCCAGACTCCGTAGCCAACGGCAATCTGAACCCGGTCTTCCGGGGTGACTCCGGCCATTTCATAGGCTCTGGCAAAGAAATGGCACCAGTCATCCACATCTTTCCGGGTATAGCAAAGATTCTTCCGCTTTCCGGTAGTTCCGCTGCTGGAGTGGATCCGGACGATTTCTTCAAACGGCACGGCGCGAAGCGGAAAAGGATAGCCGTCGCGAAGATCATCGGCGGTGGTAAAGGGAAGTTTTTCAAGGTCATCCAGGGACTGAATGTCCTTCAGAGCGATCCCTGCCCTGTCCAGTTTAGCGCGGTAGGCATCAGAGCCTTTATAGGCATGGGCCACGGTCCACCGGAGCCCTTTAAGCTGGTGTTCCACAAGCTGTTCTGCAGAGGTTATGGGGGATTCAAATCGTTTCAATATCATACAATCTTTCTCCAGCTGGGCTGATATAGTCAATACGGCCATCGTTCCGCGCCAAGAATGGCTTTGAGCTGAGCAGCCATATGTTCCACGTGGGTGGCTTTCCAGAAAATTTTCCCGCATTCGGGGCAGGTTTTGAATCTGTCCCGGGTTTTGAAAACATAAGGTGGTACTTTCCCCGCCAAGTCGTCTTTTTCAATTTTCACCAGCAACCTGTTGCACCGCAGGCACCGGCTCAAAACATCCTTGAAAGGATCAATGGCAAAGGCATCCACAACCTGCCGAAGCTGATCCGGATAGTGATCTCCGATAACCAGAAAGGCACTATCGCGGTTGATTTTCTGCTGCACCAAGCGGGTATCCCGCGTCAAAATAATCCGATTGCCGCACTTGGCCCGATCCGATAGCGCACGATCCGATATTTCAGGGAAGTATTCAACATCACAGCCCATCACGCGCATCCACCGGGCCAGTTTCCCGAGCATGGCATCCGCAATGAACAGCTTCATTACCGTCACCCTTGTCGAGGCGTCAAAAGCGTGTCCAGGGTGTTTCCCGCCAGGCGGTAGAGGGTCCAGCCATTCATCGGAACCGCCCCGATGCTTTCGTAAAATCGGATGGCCGGCGAATTCCAGTCCAGAACCGACCATTCCAGGCGCTTGCAGTCCCGCTTGATCGCCAATTCGGCGACATGCATCAGCAGCGCCTTTCCCAGTCCTTTTCCCCGATAGACTTTTTGAACATACAAATCTTCGATATACATGCCCGACTTTCCCAGAAATGTTGAAAAACTGTGAAAGAACAGGGCATAACCGACAGAAATGCCCTGTATACTCCCGATGACGACTTCGGCACGCGGTGATGGCCCGAAAAGAGATTCCTGGAGAATCGCTTCGGTGGCGACCACCTGATCGAGGAGCTTTTCATATCTGGCCAGGTCTTTAATCAGGGAAAGAATAAGCGGCACGTCCGCTTCGGTAGCAGTTCTGATTTCAATATTCAAAGATACTTCTTCTGTCATTATCAATTCCGAATCCATAAAAATTAAAGGCAATCGTTCTTGAAGAACCATTGCCTTTGACAGTGGATTTTTTACTTTTCTTGTTATTTTATATCATCATTGATCCCTGTCTTGTCAATGTCATTTTAACACGGGCATGACCGATGCGTTCCCGATACCTGAATCATCAGATGGTTGAGTCTCATCGATTTAAGCCATGCCTGCCGCATGTTGACTTTTACAGAATATCCCTTGCAATGGACGGGACTTTTTAGTATAAATACAAAAATATGGTGGGTGTAGCTCAGTTGGCAGAGCACCGGGTTGTGGCCCCGGTTGTCGAGGGTTCAAGCCCCTTCACTCACCCCATTTTGCCTGCTTCACGCGCCCGTAGCTCAGTTGGATAGAGCGCCGGACTTCGAATCCGTAGGCCGGGGGTTCGAATCCCTCCGGGCGCGCCATAACTATAAAGGACTTATAGCTAAATGCTTTAAGTCCTTTTTCGTTTCTGATGGTTTTATCCAGTATCTATCCAGCGTTTTAACCCGCCGTGCAATTTTTCCAGTCACATAGATTTTGATGATTATTTCTGAGCGAATCCGCCGAAGAAGGCACATAGTCCCACGCGCGCGCAAGGATGATGGCAACTTACGTTCAACATACGTGATTACCCGGTCTTTTTTGGGCTCTGGCTTTTTCAGGCCGATTACGTTATCTTTACTCATGGTGCGTGCATCCTTTCCATGTTTATCTGTTAGAAGTGGCCGATCGAATGTCCGAAAATATTCAACCAATTGGAAACACCACCTGCTATAGACTTTTAAAAAGAAATCAATGGAAGCTTTATGAAATCATTGATTCCCCTGAAAGACATCATGCTCGCACCCGGCAAACGGTTTGATCCGGCATCCTGCTCCGAGAATGATATTATCGAACGCGTAAAACAGATTTACGGTGTTATTTCCGATGCAATGGAAATCGAAATATTAACGGACGGCATGGTTAGGATTGAATTCCGGGATGCAACTCCTGAAAAATTCAATGCTGCCATGATGTCTTTGAAACTGGGTGTAAAAGAAGCCGGGAAAGGGCACCTCTCAAAGGCCTTAAAGCTTTTTAAGGAAGTGCTGGCAGTCATACCGGAAAGCGTGGATGCCCGCCGCAATATGGCCAAAATTTACCTGGAACATAAAAACCTGGAAAAAGCAAAGCAGCTCCTGTACGAATGTTTGCAGATTGACCCGAAGGATGCCTGGAGCTGTACCATGCTGGGGAATATCTATGCCCGAGATGAAAATGACCCGGAACTGGCTTCCTTCTTTTACGATAAATG